>DASUIK010000129.1:0-11601 GCA_036279795.1 Burkholderiaceae bacterium
GGCGCCTTCCTGCTGTGCCGCACCTCCAACCCCGGTGGGGACGATCTGCAGAATCAGCGCCTGGCCAGCGTGGACGGCCAGCCCCTGTTGTACGAACATGTCGCGCGGCTGGCGCAGGGCCCGTGGAACCTCAACGGCCAGCTGGGCCTGGTGGTGGGCGCCACCTACCCGGCCGAGATCGAGCGTGTGCGTGAAATCGCGCCCACCGTGCCGCTGCTGATTCCCGGTGTGGGCGCCCAGGGTGGCGATGCGCTGGCCACGGTGCGTGCTGGCTGGCGGCCCGATGGCCCCATCATCGTGAACTCCTCGCGCGCCATCCTGTACGCGTCTTCGGGCGATGACTTTGCCGAGGCGGCGCGGCGCGAGGCCATGAAAACACGCGACGTTCTGCAGGCCGCTCGGCCCTGAGCCTCCCAGAGGGGGCCTTGTTTTCAGCGCCGGGCCGCCCCAAGCTGAAAACGCGCCCCCTTTGGGGGCAGCGACCCGCGCAGCGGCGGAGTGTGGGGGCATCAGGTCACTTGATACAAACCGACCGCACCTGCTTCAGGTCGGTCAGGCCCATCAGCACCTTTTCCATGCCATCCATCTTGAGGGTGTGCATGCCGGTGGCCAGGGCGGCGGTCAGCAGTTCGGCCACACGCGCACGCTCCTGCACCAGGCGCTTGAGGGTGTCGTCTGCGATCAGCAATTCGTGCAGGCCCACCCGGCCCTTGTAGCCGGTTCCGTTGCAGCGATCGCAGCCCACGGCGCGGTACATCTGCAGGCCCTGATCGGGTATGCCGTGGTCGGTCCGCCAGCGCTCCAGCAGGCGCCGCTCAGCGGCGGTGGGGTCGTCTCGCCATTCGGGCGTGTGCTGCAAATCCAGTGAAAACTCCCGCACGAAGTCGCGCAGCTCGGCCTCGTCCGGCACATAGGCCTGCTTGCACGAACACAGGCGTTTGGCCAGTCGCTGCGCGAGGATGCCCAGCAGCGCATCGGCGAAGTTGAACGGGTCCATGCCCATGTCCAGCAGGCGCACGATGGACTCTGGCGCCGAGTTGGTGTGCAGGGTGGAGAACACCAGGTGGCCGGTGAGCGAGGCCTCGATGCCCATGGACACGGTTTCCAGATCGCGCGATTCACCCACCATGATGATGTCGGGGTCGGCGCGCAGGAAGGCGCGCATCACCATCGCAAAGTCGATGCCCGCCTTTTTGTTGACCTGCACCTGGCGCAGACCTTTCTGCGTGATCTCCACCGGGTCCTCGGCGGTCCAGATTTTGGTGGCCGGGGTGTTCAGGTGCTTCAGGATGGAGTGCAGCGTCGTGGTTTTGCCCGAACCGGTGGGGCCACACACGTAGAACAAGCCGTAGGGCTTTTCGATGGTGGGGATCAGGCGCTCGCGGTTGTGGCGGGTGAGGCCCAGCTGGTCCAGCGGGATGGGTTCGCCCGCGCTGAGGATGCGCATGACCACGTCCTCCACGCCGCCTGCCGAGGGCAGGGTGGCCACGCGCAGCTCGATGTCGAGCGGGCCAAAGCGTTTGAACTTGATCTTCCCGTCTTGCGGCTTGCGGCGCTCGGAGATGTCGAGGTCGCACATGATTTTCAGGCGCGTGACCATGGCTGCGCGGTACTGTGCTGGCACCTCCGTGTAGGGCATGAGTGTGCCGTCGATGCGGAAACGGATGCCCGTCTTGGCCTTGCCGGGCAGGGGCTCGATGTGGATGTCGGAGGCGCCCTGGCGGTAGGCGTCCACGATGATTTTGTTGACGAACTTGACCAACTCGTTGTCGGCCGCTGCCGACACCGCGCTGTCGTCCTCCTCGGTCTCGCCTTCGCCCACCGGCAGCATGTCGGCCAGCAGCTCGTCGATGGAGCCACTGCTGTCGGCACCGTAGATCTGGTCCAGCGTCTGCAGGAACTCGGTCTGCGTGGTGACCAGGTACTGGATGCGGCTGGCCTTGGGGAAAATCTGCGGCACCATGCGCGCGCTGCGTGTGGCCTCCGGGTCCAGGCACATCACGGCCAGGCCGTCGGGGCCATCTTCCAGCGGCAGCCAGCGCTGACCGATGACAAACTCGCGTTTGAGCGGCCCATGCAGCGCTTCCACGCGCAGGCGGTGGGGGGCGAAGCCCACGTAGGGCGTTCCAAAAAAGCGGGCCAGGGCCTGCCCGATGTCGGCGGGGGGGATGCCATGCGTTTGTTCCAACACCTGCTCCACGCCCTGGCCCCGTTCGCGGGCGCTGCGCACGGCGTCGGCCAGCTGGTCCTGGGTCAGGCGCTCCATCTGCACCAGGTGATCGTAGCGGGTGGACGCCGCATGGGTCCGCGGCCCTGAGGGGGCCGTGGCAGGCGCGGGCGGCGGGGACGTGGGGGCCTGTGGCTCAGCGGGTGGCTGCTCGCGGCGTTTGCGGAACGCAATGGACAGCGTTTCGCACAGCTGCTGCGCGCCCTCGACTTCCATGGGGCCAAACGGCCGGTCATCCCGGTTGTTGATGAGCTGAAGCACGCCGTGCAACTCGCCTTCGTCCTCGATGGGCACCACCAGCATCTGTTTGCTGCGATAGCCGGTGCGCTTGTCCACCGCATGCAGGAAATTCAGCTCGGGTGAGATGGCCTTGAGCTCCTGCACGTCGTTGACGTCGGCGATGTTGAGCAACTGCCGGTAGTGGGCTACGAAGCCGGCGATGCTGCGGGTGTTGATGGGCAGCTTGAGGTCGCTGCAGGTGTTCAGCCCGGTCTTCACGCGGGAAACGATGGACTGGCCGTCGGCGCTGACCGCGTACAGCGTGAGCCGGTCGGCGTTGAACAGCCGGCAGATGTCCACGCTGGCATCGAGCATGATCTGCTCGATGCGATCGGTGTTGTGGATGCGGTTGCTGACCTGCTGCAGGTGCCGCAGGAACAGGGCTTCCAGCGTGTGCGGGCGGCGACTGCTGGACATGGTGGTCTCACACCCGGAACACCTGGCCGGCCACCAGCCAATGCAGGTCGTGGCGATGGGCCAGATCCAGGGCCTCGACCTCGGCAAAAATCGCCTCGGTCTCGGCGGGTTTGGTGTGGGTGATGTAGACCGGGTAGCGGCCGCCAGGCGGGTAGACGATTTCTGCCAGCTCCTGGGCCAGGGTCTGGGGGGCCAGGTGCAGCGCGCGTTTGGCCAGCACAGCCTCGCGTTCGCTGAACGCGGTTTCGATCACCAGCATGGCCACCTTCAGCTGGTTGATGCGCTGCCAGAAGGCCGGGTTGCGTTCGGTGTCGCCGCTGAACACCCAGTGCCCGCGCGAGCCGGCCACCGCGTAGCCCACGGCCGGCACGGTGTGCACCGCGGGCAGCACTTCAATCGCCTTGCCGCCCACCTTCAGCTGCTGGCCCACTTCCAACGCTTGGAACCGCACAAACGGTGCTTCGGGGCTGGGGATGACGGTGAAGTCCGGCCAGATGGTGTGGTTGAACACATGGGTCTTCAAGGCCTGCAAGGTGGGTGCCAGCGCGTGCACCGTGAGGGCTTGCGAGCGCACACCCGCCACCGAGTCCAGCATCAGGGGCAAGGCCGCAATGTGGTCCAGGTGAGAGTGAGTGAGCAGCACGTGGTCGATGCGCTGGAGCTCGTCCAGTGTCAGGTCGCCGACGCCGGTGCCGGCATCGACCAACACGTTGTCGTCGAGCAGGAAGGACGTGGTGCGGCAGTCTTTGCCGATGGCGCCGGAGCAGCCCAGTACGCGTATTTGCATCGGGGTGGGCGGTGGAGTTGGGCGGTCCGGTGACGCGGCGTCAGGGTTGACGAAAACGCATGCGCGTGCCCGCGAGCTCGATCACGTCACCGTCTTTGAGCAGCACCGGCTCGTTGCCCACCGCTTGTCCGTTCAGGGTGGGAGCCACCTGCCCTTCGACCAGCGCCAGCGCGTGCCCGTGATGGCGGCGGGTGATGGAGGCCACCGCGACGCCAGGCTTACCGAGGGTGGTCACGACCTTGACGACCGGCACGGTGCGCCCGGCCGCGGGTCCGCTGAGCACTTCGATCGATGCCGATGGCTCGTCGCTGGCGGGCGCCGTGGTGGCCGGGGCCGCCACAGAGGTGGGCGTTGGCGGTGCTGCGGCTTGCAGCTCCGGCCCTTCGCCGACGTAGCGGATTTTGTACTTGCCGATTTCGACCAGATCACCGTGGGCCAGGGCCTGACGGCGGATGGCCTTGCCGTTGACGTAGGTGCCGTTGGTGCTGTTGAGGTCCTCGACCAGCACCGTATTGCCGTCGAGCAGGAAGGCCGCGTGTTCGCCGCTCACGGCCAGGTTGTCGATGACGAGGTCGTTGTAGGGGCGGCGCCCCAAGGTCGTGCGCTCCTTGGTGAGCTGGACCTCCTTGATCACGACACCGTCAATCGAGACGATCATTTTCGGCATAAGGGCTCCGAGGGTTCGGCGGGGCGGCGGCCGGCGGGCCTTCAGCGCATCCACCAGCGGGGCAGTAGGCTCCTTTTGGGACGACCGCCGGTCGCGCGCACCACAATGACCGAGATATTATCCCTGCCGCCAGCGGCATTGGCGGCATCCACCAATGTCTGAGGGAGGTTGTCGTCTGGGGTGGTGTTTTTCAACAACTGCGCGATGCTCTCATCTGGCAGCATGTCGGTCAGGCCGTCGGAACACAGCAGAAACAGGTCGCCCGGGGACACCACGTGTTCGCCCACGTCCAGCGCCACCTCGTTTTCCACCCCGAGGGCGCGTGTGACCAGGTTGCGATAGGGCACGTGTTGTGCCGCTTGTGGGCTCAGCAGCCCAGCGTCGAGCTGCTCCTGCAGCAAGGAGTGGTCACGTGTGAGCTGGCTCAACTGGCCTTTGCGCCAGCGGTAACAGCGCGAATCGCCCACGTGACCGATCAGTGCGCGCGCACCCGAGAACACGGCCACCACCAGGGTGGTGCCCATGCCGGCGAATTCGCTGTTGTCCAGCGAGGCTTGGTAGATGACCTGGTTGGCACGCTCCACGCTCAAGCGCATCGCGATGCTGGTTTCACGCGCCGTTGTGTTGCCTTGGTGGGCCAGCAGCCAGGTACCGAGCGCGGTGGAGACGGTGCCGGTGGCCATGGCGCTGGCCACCTCACCCGCGTTGTAGCCCCCCATGCCGTCGGCCAGCACGGCCAGCCCCAGCGAGGCCTCGCAGGCCACCGCATCTTCATTGTTGGAGCGCAGTCGCCCGGTGTCGGTCAGGCTGATGAACTCATACAGCATGGGTGGCGAGGCCATGGCGCCTCAGGGCAAGCGGCGGGGCAAGAATGGGCTTGGCGTCCGCCGCATGGTCCGCGTCAATGACCGCTGGTGGCTGGGCCGCTGTTTTTGCGCATCCACAGGCCGGCCGCCAAGACGAGTGCCGCACCGAGCACGCCGGAAGCGTATTTGATGGCGTCGGTTTGGGCCAGCTTGGGCATCCAGGTCCAGGCGTCGGTGTTGGCCACCGCCGGGTCGCCCACGGCCATGGTGCCCGCAATCCAGCCCAGCAGCATGCCGCCCAGGGTGATGATCATGGGGAAGCGGTCCATCAGCTTGATCACCAGCTGGCTGCCCCAGACGATGATGGGGATGGAGACCAGCAGGCCGAAGATCACCAAGGGCATCTGGTGACCGTCGCTGGCCGATTCGGCGGCGCCGGCGATGGCGATCACGTTGTCCACGCTCATCACCAGGTCGGCGACGATGACGGTCTTGACGGCCGCCCACAGGCGGTCGCTGCCTTCGATGTTGCCGTGGCCGTCTTCATCGCCTGGCGCAAGGAGCTTGACACCGATCCAGACCAGCAAGGCGGCGCCCACCAGTTTGAGGAAGGGGACCGCGAGCAGGGTGAGCGCAAAGAAAATCAGGATGACCCGCAGGATGATGGCACCCACCGTGCCCCAGATGATGCCCTGGGTCCGCTGAGCCGGTGGCAGCTTGCGGCAGGCCAGCGCGATCACCACGGCGTTGTCGCCGCCAAGCAGGATGTCGATCATGATGATCTGACCGACGGCTACCCACAGATTCGGGTCAAAAAGAAAGTCCATGCAAAGTCTCCAGTTGGGGGTTGGACCGGTTGGTCCGGACGCGGAGCACTGCGACGGTAACACCACAGGGAGGGAAGTGGCGCGCCTCCGAGCCGCACCGCGGGTGGGGTGCTGGTTCAAAGGTCTTGCTCGGCCTGCCGCTGGGCGGGCCCGACGCACCGGAGGATGTGTGGTCCTCGTACTGACGATGCGGCGTCCGGTGAGGCAGCGCTTGGCAGCGCGTCACCCGGGAGCTACTCCCCTTCAAAAGCCGCGATTAGAACACAGGTGGAAACGGCCGGACAAGCCCCGCGGCGGCGGGCTGCGGCCGGGTTGTTCAGGCGCTGGGGGCCGGCTCCTTGGCTTCGCGCCCGGCCAGATAACGGCCGATGACCACCACCAGCACCGAGCAGGCCACGCTGGTCGCGGTGACGAACTTGTGCGGGATGTCGCCCAGGCGCTCGGTGACCGCCGGGTCCGACAGCAGCATCTCGCCAGCGAGGTAGCCCAGCAGGGCAGCGCCCAACGTGATGATGATGGGGAAACGCTCCATGACCTTGAGCAGCATGGTGCTGCCAAAGATGATCAGGGGGATGCTGATGGCCAGACCCAGGATGAGCAAGGTGTTGTCCCCATGGGCAGCAGCGGCCACGGCCAGCACGTTGTCCAGGCTCATCACCAGGTCGGCCACCAGGATGGTGCGCACGGCGGCGAACATGCCGGTGTTCTCGTTGCCCACTTCGCCACCGTCATCGCCATCGCCCAACAGGTCAACGCCGATGTACATCAGGGCCAGCGAGCCGATGATCTTGAGGAAGGGCAGCCGCAGCAGCTGCGAGGCCAGGACGGTGAGGGCGATGCGCATCACGATGGCAGCACCGCTGCCATAGAAGATGGCCTTTTTCTGTTGCTCAGGGGGCAGGGCGCGGGCAGCCAGTGCAATGACCACGGCGTTGTCACCCGACAGCAGGATGTTGGCCAGGATGATCGAGCCCAGGGCGCCCCAGAATGCGGCCGAGGTCAGGTCCATGCGGGTCTCCAGAAAAGGGGTTGAAAACGAAACTGGGCGGGTGGACACACCGTCCACCCGCCCAGCAACGAGTTTATTTCCTGAAGTGGGCCCGGTCTGTACGTATGACTACGAAGCCCAGGCCCGGCCCGGCATCAGAGCTGGGCCTTGAGCAGCTTGCCCAGTTCGGACGGGTTGCGGGTGATCACAAAGCCACACTCCTCCATGATGGCCAGCTTGGCGTCGGCCGTGTCGGCGCCGCCCGAGATCAGCGCGCCGGCGTGGCCCATGCGCTTGCCCGGAGGGGCGGTGACACCAGCGATGAAGCCGACGATGGGCTTCTTCATGTTGGCTTTGCACCATTGTGCGGCTTCGGCTTCATCAGGACCGCCGATTTCGCCGATCATGATGACGGCGTCGGTGTCCGGATCGTCGTTGAAGGCCTTCATCACGTCGATGTGCTTCAGGCCGTTGATCGGATCGCCACCGATGCCGACGGCGCTGGACTGGCCCAGGCCGACTTCGGTCAGCATGGCCACGGCTTCATAGGTCAGGGTGCCCGAGCGCGAGACCACGCCGATGCGGCCCTTGCGGTGGATGTGGCCGGGCATGATGCCGATCTTGATCTCGTCGGGCGTGATCAGGCCGGGGCAGTTGGGGCCCAGCAGCAAGGTCTTCTTGCCGCCAGCCGCTTCCTTGGCCTTCATCTTGTTGCGCACTTCCAGCATGTCCTTGACGGGAATGCCTTCGGTGATGCAGACGGCCAGGTCCAGATCGGCTTCAACGGCTTCCCATATGGCTGCGGCAGCGCCGGCGGGCGGCACGTAGATCACCGACACGGTGGCGCCGGTCTGCTGGGCGGCTTCCTTGACGGTCGAGTAGATGGGGATGTTGAAGATGGACTCGCCGGCCTTCTTCGGGTTCACGCCCGCGACGAAGCAGTTCTTGCCGTTCGCGTATTCCTGGCACTTCTCGGTGTGGAACTGGCCGGTCTTGCCCGTGATGCCCTGGGTGATGACCTTGGTGTCTTTGTTGATGTAGATCGACATGGTGTTTCTGCTCCGGGCTTATTTGACGGCGGCGACGATCTTGGTCGCGGCTTCGGCCATGGTGTCGGCGGCGATGATGGGCAGGCCGGATTCGGCCAGCATCTTCTTGCCCAGCTCCTCGTTGGTGCCCTTCATGCGCACCACCAGCGGCACGTTCAGGTTCACGGCCTTGCAGGCGGTGATGACGCCGGTGGCGATGGTGTCGCACTTCATGATGCCGCCGAAGATGTTGACCAGGATGCCCTTGACCTTGGGGTTCTTGAGCATGATCTTGAAGGCTTCGGTGACCTTCTCGGGGGTGGCGCCGCCGCCCACGTCCAGGAAGTTGGCCGGCTCGCCGCCGAACAGCTTGATGGTGTCCATGGTGGCCATGGCCAGACCGGCACCGTTCACCAAGCAGCCGATGTTGCCGTCCAGGCTGATGTAGGCCAGGTCGAACTTGGAGGCCTCGATTTCAGCCGGGTCTTCTTCGTCCAGATCGCGGTAGGCCACGATCTCAGGATGACGGAACAGGGCGTTGGCGTCGAAGTTGAACTTCGCGTCCAGGGCCATCAGGTTGCCCTTGGAATCGCAGTTCAGGGGGTTGATTTCGACCAGCGACGCATCGGTGTCCATGTAGCACTTGTAGATCTTGGCGAAGATGTCGACCGCCTGATCAATGGAAGCGCCGGTCAGGCCGATGGCGGCCGCGACCTTGCGCGACTGCGCTTCGGTGATACCGGTCAGCGGGTCGATCATCTCGGTGACGATCTTCTCGGGCGTGGAGTGGGCCACTTCCTCGATGTCCATGCCGCCTTCGCTGGAGGCGATCAGGGCGACCTTCTGGGTGGCGCGGTCAGTGACCAGCGACACGTACAGTTCGTTCTTGATGTCGGCGCCGTCTTCGATGTAGAGGCGGCGGACCTTCTGGCCTTCAGGGCCAGTCTGGTGCGTGACCAGCTGCATGCCCAGGATTTCGCTGGCGCGGGCCTTGACGTCGTCGATCGACTTGGCCACCTTCACGCCACCGCCCTTGCCACGGCCACCGGCGTGGATCTGGGCCTTGACCACCCACACGGGGCCGCCCAGCTTTTGCGCTGCTTCCAAGGCTTCTTGCACCGTGAAGGCGGGAATGCCACGCGGCACGGGCACACCAAATTGACGCAAGATTTCCTTGCCTTGGTACTCGTGAATCTTCATGAGGTCTCTTTCAGGGGTGGGAGGGCGTTACTGACCCGACTGATGGAAAGGCGGCCGGAAGCCCGGCCTTGGCGATCGCAACCGCGAACTGTATCATGGTGCAATGCATCAAAACGGGGCGTTCGTCGGCTCGTAATGCATAATTATTTAGATCATTCCTGAAACAGAACTGACGCCTTTGCCGGTGTCCAAGCGAGCCCCACATGCCTTCCGTGTTCATCGACGGCGAAGCCGGTACCACCGGTCTGCAAATCCGCGAACGTCTGGCGCACATGCCCCAGGTGCGCTTGCTGAGCATCGCCGCCGAGCGCCGCAAGGACCCCGAGGCCAAGCGCGCACTGATGGCCGAGGCCGATCTGGTCATCCTGTGCCTGCACGACGATGCCGCACGCGAGTCGGTCGCCATGATCGATGCCCTGCCGGGCGCCAAGCCACGCATCATCGACGCGTCCACCGCGCACCGTGTGGCGCCGGGTTGGGTGTATGGTTTTCCCGAGCTCACTCGGGGGCACGCCCAGGCCGTGGCCCAGGCCGATCGCGTGGCCAACCCCGGTTGTTACGCCACCGGCGCCATTTCGCTCATCCGGCCGCTGATCGATGCCGGCCTGATCGCACCCGACACGCCCTTGAGCCTGCCATCGGTGAGCGGCTATTCGGGCGGTGGGCGCACCATGATCGAGGCCTATGAAAAGGGCGAAGCGCCCGCCTACGAGGCTTATGCGCTCACGCTCAACCACAAGCACATCCCCGAAATCATGGCCTGCACCGGCCTGAAGCGCCGGCCGCTGTTCATCCCGGCGGTGGGCAACTTCCCACAGGGCATGCTGGTGCAGATTCCGCTGCACCTGGACATGCTGCCAGGCGCGCCCACAGCGGCCAAATTGCACGACGCGTTGGCCGCGCACTACGCGGGCAGCGAGTGGGTGACGGTGGAGCCGGCCACCGAATCGGGCAAGCTCGACGCGCTGGCCTTGAAGGACACCAACAAGATGGAGTTGCGTGTGTTCGGCAACGCCGCCCACGGCCACGCGGTGCTCATCGCACGCCTGGACAACCTGGGCAAGGGCGCCAGCGGTGCGGCGGTGCAGAACCTCAAGCTGATGTTGGGCCTGTGACCGCCAAAGGCCGCCCCGTCACGCGTTGATCAGCCAGCCGTCCTCTCGTTGGGCGGCGCCACTTTTCACCAGCTCGTCCACCATGGGCGTCAGCCAGTCGCCAAAGCTGGCCTGGCCCATGCGCTGCTGCAGGTTCAGCAGGTAGGGTGTGCCCCGGGCCCAGGCTTCGAAGTCGCTCAGCGGCAGGCGCTGCCACTCCAGCAACTTGAATTTGATCAGCACCTTGGCCGCATGGCGAAGGTGTTTGTCGGGCGACGTGGTGAACTGTTCGAGGCGTGCGCGGGCCCGCGTCAGCGCACCAGCCACGTCGGTGAACACCCGCCCATGTCCGGGTATCACGGTCAGCGGCACCAAGCCTTCGATCAGGTCCAGCGTCGCGCCCACCTCGTGGAAGGCGTCTTCGCCTTCGAGCTCCGGAAACACCACACCGAAGCCGTTTTCCCACAGCGCGTCGGCCGAGATCAGCAGGCGGTGATCGGGCTGGAACAGCACCACCGAGTGCGGGTCGTGGCCGGGCGCCGCATGCACCTGCCAGGTCAAGCCGCCCAAGGTCAGGGGGGTGTCGGGCAGCAGCACACCATCGATGCGAAAACGCGGGCAGGTCTGGCCGGTCAGCACGTAGGTCAGGTGGTCGTCGTCCCAGGCGCGCACGGCGTGCGCCTGGCCCGGCGGTATCAGCGTTTGCAGGGTCGGGTAGGCGGCCTGCAGCGCGGCGTTGCCGCCACAGTGGTCGCTGTGCAGGTGGGTGTTGAGCAGGTGCGTCAATGGCTGGCTGCCCAGCGCGGCGCGCACCATGGCCACGGTCTGGTCGGCGTGGGTGGCGTAGCCCGAGTCGATCAGGGCGTTGCCCTCGGCGCCTTGGAACAGGATGTTGTTGGCCGACAGCCAACCGCGTTCGAACACGGTGATGCCGGGGGGGAGCAAGGTGGTCATGTGGGGGTTGTACGCGAAACCGGGTGGCCGTGCTGACGCGCAGGTGATGGGGGTCAGGCCCGCAGCACGCCGTCGAGTGCGGCGCTGGCCTCGGGGCTGTCAAACAACCGGTCTATCCAGGCCTGCTCGCGGGTGGCGATGGTGTTCAGGAAATCAGTTGTGCCGCCCATGTGGCCAAACGCCTCGAAGCCCGCTTCCAGAAAGCCTTGCAGCGACCCCAGGCCCGCCGCCTGCGCGGGGCCACGCATCATGCGCAAGGCCAGGCGCAGGCTTTTTTTGCCTGTCATGTGCTGCAGCTCGCGGCCCATGTGCAGCACCACCCCCAGT
>DASUIK010000130.1:0-8031 GCA_036279795.1 Burkholderiaceae bacterium
GGCTGGTGTTGGACGAGGCCAAGCGCAACGGGTCTCGCTTGCCTGTCACGGCCTTGGTCGACCAGTTTTATGCCGATGTCCAAAAAATGGGCGGCAACCGCTGGGACACGTCCAGCCTGATCAAGCGCTTGAAATAAATAAGCATCACTGTGGGCCGAATCTGCTGTCCACGGGCGGCCGTGCTGATCGCGGTTGACGCCCGCGCTTGCCCCATCAGTTTTCTCCCGACACGCTCAAATGTCACAGATGTGGGCGTTTGATTTAACTGAAACCTCTACAGTTGAGTCCAAGGGAGGCACAACAAGACGCTCAACAAGAAGGGCAGACCGGTACAGCGCCACGGGGAGTGATCACAACAACAGCGCGTGACCGAGAGGGCTCCGAAAGACGCGGAGGTTTCGGGAGAAAGCAGGGGGAAGGGAAAAGAAGGCGCCGCAGAGCGACCCAGATACAAGAAGCTCAGGGAGAAAAAGCGAGGCACCGCAGAGTGCCATAAGAAGCAGCAGGGATACAGGCGGGCCGCCACGGGAGCAGGTGGGTGTTAACCACACCCACCCAACTCCGGGAGGCGTGGTGGACCCGCCCTGATCCTGGATCTATGTTCAGCGTGTGGTCACGCTGCGGAACCCCCTCATTGCATCGGCCGGTTTTCCACCGGCGCCTGTGCGGCCGTGCCCGCCTGGATGCGGCGGAGCTCTTCGGGGCTGATGATCTCGAGCACGCGCACCACGCGTGTCACGCCGCTGATGTTGCGCGCCACCTCGGTGGCTTGATCAGCTTCGCGTTGGGTCACGCGGCCCATCAGGTAAACCGAGCCCCGTTCGGTGACGACCTTGAAGGCGTTGGCCGACAAGTCCTTCACGTCCACCAGGCCCGCTTTGACCTTGCCGGTGATCAGGGTGTCGTTGGCTTGTTGTGTCAGCGAGGGGCTGGCGGTGATGGACAGCTCGTTCACCAGGCCTTGCACGTTGTCCACTTGCGAAACGATCTCTTCTGCCAGCGCCTTGTCGCGCGCGTTGGCCACCTCGCCTGTCAACAGTGCGCGACGGTTGAAGCTGGTCACGCTGACACGGGCTCGGGTGCCCATCTGGTCGCGCAGGCGGTTGGCCGAGCGCAGCTCGATGCCCTGGTCTTCGAGCTGGGTGCCCGAGGTGCGGCGGTCGGTGGCCACCAGCACGCCGGTGCCCACGGCGCCGCCCACCAGCAGCGGGGCACAGGCGCTCAGGGTCGCGCCCAGCAGGGTGGCGGTCAACACAGAACGAATGGGGAATTTCAAGCTCATGCGGAGGTCTCCGGTTCCGGGCTGTCGCCCAACAGTTGTGCATCGACGCCGTCGAGCAGGCAGTGCAGCGTGAGCAGTTGCACTTCCTGCGCGCGCGCCAGGCGGTCGTGCGGCACGCTGACCAGCACGTCGGTGTCTTTGAGTGCGGCGCCCAGCGGACCGGGGCGCGGGCCGGTGATGGCCACCACCGTCATGTCGCGCTCGTGGGCCGCGGCCACGGCATCGCGCAGCGATTCGCCGTTGCTGCCCACGGCCAGCACCAGCAGCAGGTCACCAGCCTGACCCAGCGCGCGGACTTGCCGGGCAAACACCGCCCGGGGCTCGAAGCCCTGGGCCAGAGCGGTCAGCACCGTGGTGTCGGCGCTCAGGGCCGTGGCGGCCAGTTCAGGTCGGTCGCGCTCGAAGCGCCCGACAAAACTGGCGGTGAAATACTGCGCGGCAGCGGCCGAGCCACCCAGGCCACACGCCAGCACCTTGCCGCCGCTGGTCACGCCTGCGAGCAGGGCGTTGACGGCCGCTTCTACCGGCGCGGCCAGCAGCTGGGCGCATTGGTAGTTGAGGTCGGCGCTGTCAATGAAGTGCTGTTGAATGCGTTGCGAAAGCATGATGGGAGGATGTGCGGTGGGGTTGGGCGCTGCTGCGCCGCCGCTGAGAACGTTCTTGGGTCTGAATGATAGCGGGCTCAGTTGTCGCTCGCGTCAAAGGCGCTGCGTATCCAGTCAAGCGACGGTAAAGCCTCGTGACCGTTTGCATCACCCTGCACCACCACCACGTCAAAACGACACGGCGGTGTGGGGGCGACACGCATCAGGTAGTGCCGCGCGGCAAAAATGATGCGCCGCTGCTTGATGGCGCCCACGCTGGCCGCAGCGCCACCGTGGGAGGCGCTCTTGCGCCGACGCACCTCCACGAACACCAGCGTGCCGCCTGGCTCGCGCATAATCAAATCGATCTCGCCGCCGCCCCGTCCGGGGGTGCGGAAGTTGCGCGCCACCAGCCGCAAACCAGCCGCTTGCAGATGCGCCAGCGCCGCGTCTTCGGCGGCGTCGCCCACCGCCTTGGTGCTGGGGCCGTTGTTTTTTGTCTTGAACCGGGGCCATTCCATTGTCTGCCGCCTTCCTCCCTGCCCGCAGCGCCGCCGAGGCCGCTGCCGGTGCTCAGCATTATCCGCAGGCCAGTGTCTACATGGTGGCCACCCCCATCGGCAATTTGGCTGACCTGAGCCTGCGCGCGCTGCACGTGCTGGGGCTGGTGGACGCCATCGCCTGTGAAGACACCCGCCACACCGCCGGTCTCTTGCAGGCCTTTGGATTGCACAAGCCCTTGCTCGCCCTGCACCAGCACAACGAACGCGAGGCCGCCCAGCAGGTGCTGGAGCGCCTGCGCCGGGGCGAACGTGTGGCCTTCGTCAGCGATGCCGGCACCCCGGGTGTGAGCGATCCCGGCGCGCGCCTGTGCGCCGAAGCGCAGGCCCAGGGTTTTCGTTGTGTGCCCCTGCCAGGGGCCAGCAGCGTTACCGCCTTGCTGAGCGTGGCGGGCCTCACCGAGGGCGAAGGCCGTTTTGCGTTTGTGGGGTTTTTGCCCGCCAAAGGCGCGGAGCGCCAAAAAGCTTTGGATCAGCTCGCGCAACAACCTTTGGCGAGTGTGTTGCTGGAAGCGCCCCACCGCATGGGTGCCTTGGCCAAAAACCTGGCCGAGTTGGGTGACCGCCGCCTGACCGTGGGACGTGAACTGACCAAGCAGTTTGAACAAGTGGTGCAGCTGTCCTGCGCAGAGCTGGGCACTTGGCTGGCCGCCGATTCCTCACACGGCCGAGGCGAATTCGCGCTGCTGCTGCACCCGCCGGTGGCCGCTGGCGAAGGCGACGAGGCCGGCCTGGCGCCTGCTACGGTGCGCGCACTGGACCTGATGTTGGCCGAGTTGCCGTTGAAAACCGCCGTGCGGCTGTGTGCCGAGATCACCGGGACGCCACGCAACGCGGTGTACCAAGCCGCGCTGGCACGGCGCCAGCAGGCCGACGACGACGCCTGATCAGCGTTCGGCAGCGGTGGGTGGCAGGCTGTGGCCGCCGGGGCCGTTGTGTGAATCCCGCACTTCGCGTGCCTGCACGTCCACCACTTCGGTTTGGGCGGTAGCGGAACCACGGCGGCCAGGCCACACGCGCTCGCGGGCGTAGGTCTGGAACTGGTGCACGTACACCGGGCGCACCGGGCGGCGCCCGCGCAGCAAGGCCCACACCACGCCCACGAGCAGCAGCACTGCCACCACGCCCGCCAGCAACAGGCCCAGGGCGGCAGCAAACAGCCAGAAGATCAGGCCCAGCACGGCGCTGAACAGGCGGCCCAGCGCGTTGAAAATGTCGGTCATGGACGTCAGCACCCCGAGGGCGCGAAAAAGGTCACGGCAAGCGTAATTGTGGGCGAAATGGCGGATTGCAAGTGGCTCGATCGCCATGCGTGTGTGGTTTTGCGCTGCTATGCTGCCTGCGATGAAACGCCTGTCGCAGTATTTCCTCCGTGGTCTGGTCACCATCCTGCCGGTGGGCGTGACCGTTTACCTGCTCTACATTTTCCTCAGTTGGTCAGAGTCGCTGGCCATGTGGGCGGTTCGCCCGCTTGTGGGCGACGCCTACCTGCCCGGCATGGGGCTGGTCCTGGGCGTGGTGGGCATTGTTGTGCTGGGTGTCATCGTTTCGCAGCCCTTCATGGGCCGGCTGCTCTCGTTGTTCGAGTTCCCGTTCACCAACCTGCCAGTGGTCAAGAGCATTTACTCGTCGCTCAAGAGTTTTGCCGATTACTTTTCGCCGAGCCACGAGCAAAGCCCGCAGCAGGTGGTCGCGTTGCGTGTGCCCGACCACCCGCTGGAAATCGTGGGCATGGTCACCCGGCAGTCGCTGGACGACCTGCCCGACGGCCTGCTGCGCGGCGACCGGGTGGCGGTCTATTTGCCCATGGGCTACATGATCGGCGGCTACACCGTGTTCGTGCCGCGCGAGTGGGTCACGCCCATTGACATGTCGGTCGAAGAAGCCATGCGCCAGTCGCTGATCGCCTGGATGGCCTTGAAACAAGGAAAACCCACATGAGCATCCGCAACCTCGACGCCCTGTTTGCCCCGAACACCGTGGCGGTGTTCGGCGCCTCCGAGCGCCCCGGCAGTGTGGGTGCCACCATCTGGCGCAACCTGCGTGCGGAGTTCAGTGGCCGGCTGCTGGGCGTCAACCCCAAACGCCGCGAGATCGATGGCGTGCCGGTGTACCCCAGTGCCGCCGCGCTGCCCGCCGTGCCCGACTTGGCTGTGATCTGCACGCCTGCGGCCACCGTGCCGGGGCTGATCGAGGAACTCGGCCGCCTGGGCACACGCGCCGCCGTGGTGGTCACCGCCGGGTTGGACAAGGCGCAGAAGCAGTGCATGCTGGACGCCGCGCGCCGCCATACCCTGCGCATCCTCGGGCCCAACTGCATCGGCATGCTGGTGCCCCACTGGGGCTTGAACGCCAGTTTTGCCCACATCGGCGCACAAAAGGGCGACATCGCCTTTGTGTCGCAGTCGGGCGCGCTGGTGACGGCCATGCTCGACTGGGCCGGCTCGCGTGGCATCGGTTTCTCGCACTTCGTCTCGTTGGGCGAGCACGCCGACGTGGACTTTGGCGACATGCTGGACTACCTGGGCAGCGACCCCAAGACCCGCGCCATCCTGCTCTACATCGAGAGCATCGAGAGCCCGCGCAAGTTCATGTCGGCTGCGCGCGCGGCGGCGCGCAACAAGCCGGTCATCGTGGTCAAGGCTGGGCGCTCGGCACAGGGCCAGAAGGCGGCGGCCTCACACACCGGCGCGCTGGCGGGTTCGGACGACGTGTTCGACGCCGCCATCTCGCGCGCCGGTATGCTGCGCGTGTTCACCTTGCAGCACCTCTTCCTGGCGGCCGAGCTGCTGGCGCGTTTTCGCGACAACAAGAGCGAGCGCATGGTCATCCTCACCAACGGCGGCGGCGCCGGTGTGATGGCGGCCGACGCCGCCGCGCATGCGGGCGTGGAGCTGACCGAACTCGACGAGGCCATGCTGGCCAGGCTCGATGCGGTGCTGCCAGCCAACTGGTCGCGGGGCAACCCGGTGGACATCATTGGCGACGCGCCCGGCCAGCGGTACGTGGACGCACTCACCGCCCTGCGCGAAGACCGCCACAGCGCCATCCTGTTTGTGCAGGCGCCCACCGCCATCGTGCCCAGCACCGACATCGCGCGTGCCCTGCTGCCACTGGCCACGCTCAAACCCTCGCGCCTCATGGGCTGCTGGCTGGGCTTTGATGCGGTGAACGAGGCGCGTGCCATCTTCCGCGGTGCCGGCGTGCCCGACTACGACACGCCCGAAGAAGCCGTGCGCGCCTTCAGCTTTCTGCAGGCCTACCGCCGTCACCAGGAGGAATTGCTGCAAACCCCGTCGTCCGCGCCGCTGGGCCCGGTGGCCGATCTGGCCGCCATCCGCGCCATCGTGAACGACGTGCTGGGCAGCGGGCGCGAGTTGTTGAGCGAACCCGAGGCCAAGGCCTTGCTGCACGCTGCCGGCCTGCCGGTCGTGCCCACGCACATCGCCGCAGCCGACCCCGAAGCTGCGGTGCGCGAGGCTCAAGCCGTGGGCTTCCCGGTCGTCATCAAGATCCTCTCGCACCAGATCTCGCACAAGTCCGACGTGGGCGGCGTGCGCCTGAACCTGGCGAATGCCGACGAGGTGCGCGAGGCCGCCCGCGCCATGCTGGCCCGCGTGGCCGCCGAGCGACCCGGCGCGTTGGTGGACGGCTTCACCGTGCAGCCCATGGTCAAGCTGCGGCAGTCGCACGAGCTGATCGTGGGCGCCAGCATCGATCCCTTGTTCGGCCCCGTCATCCTGTTTGGGCAGGGCGGTGTGTCGGTAGAGGTGGTGGCCGACCGCGCGCTGGCCCTGCCGCCGCTCAACGGTCCGCTGGCGCAAGCGTTGATCGCCCGCACGCGGGTGGCCAAGCTGCTGCGCGGCTACCGCGACCAGCCCGCCGCCGACATGGGGGCCATCGAGCGGGTGCTGGTGGCCATCTCGCAACTGCTGGCCGACGTGCCCGAGATCGCCGAACTCGACATCAACCCGCTGGTGGTCAATGCCGACGGCGCGGTGGCGCTGGATGCGCGGGTGCGCGTGAGTGCCCAACGCCCGGCCGGTGCCGCCAACTTCGCCATCCGCCCTTACCCGGTGGAGCAGGAAGAGCGCATCACCCACCTGGGCCGCGAATTGCTGCTGCGCCCCATCCGCCCCGAGGATGAGCTGCAGCACCGTGCTTTTTTGGAGAAGCTGGCGCCCGAAGATGTGCGCCTGCGGGTGTTCTACAGCCGCCGCACCATCGAGCATTCGGAGCTGGCCCGCCTGACCCAGATCGACTACGCCCGCGAGGTCGCCTTCATCGCAGAGGGCGAATTGCCCGACGGCGGGCACGAGACCCTGGGCACCGTGCGTGCTGGTATCGACCCCGACAACGACAGCGCCGAATTCGGCGTTATCGTCCGCTCCGACATCAAGGGCGGTGGCTTGGGCCACATGCTGATGGACAAGCTGGTGCGCACCTTGCGTGCGCATGGCACACAGCGCATTGTGGGCACCGTGCTCAAAGAGAACAGCCGCATGCGCCTGCTGGCCAAACGCCTGGGGTTTGTTGAGTCGCCGTCCGAGGATGACCCGGCACTGGTCCACATTGAATTGCCGCTGCACACCACAGGCTCACAGGAACCCTGAGCGGCGAACGGAGTCGCACGGGCTTCAACTTCGTTGGAGTGTTGCCATGAGCCTGTCCCTATCCCGTCGCCGTTTGCTGGAGGGTGTCGCGTCCGTGGTGGCCGCGCCCGCGTTGCTCACCCCCGCGTTGGCGCAGGCCAAGCGCCTGCCCACCCCGGCACAGACCGAGGGGCCGTTCTATCCGTTGGACCTGCCCGAAGATACCGACTTCGACTTGCTGCGCAATGGCGCCGCCACCTACGCGCATGGCACGCGTACCTGGGTGGAGGGCGTGGTGACCGACACAGCTGGCGTGCCGGTGCGCGGTGCCCAAGTGGAGATCTGGCAGTGTGACCACCACGGCCACTACCACCACCCTGGTGACGGCGATCGCGCCGACCCGGCCTTCCAGGGTTTTGGCCGCGTCGCGGTGGACGCGCAAGGCGCCTACCGTTTCCGCACGATGCGCCCGGTGGCCTACAGCTCGCGCACGCCGCACATCCACGTCAAGGTCAAGCTGGGCGAGCGCAGCCTGTTGACCACCCAGCTGTATGTGCAGGGAGACCCCGGCAACGAGCGCGACTTTTTGTGGCGCCGCCTGCGCACCGACGCCGAGCGTACCGCGCTGACCGTGCCCTTTGTGCCCGTGGCGGACGGCTTGCGCGCGCGCTTTCCCATCGTGCTCGCGCTCTGATCGGCCGCCATGGATTCTTTGTCTCAACTGGCGCTGGGCGCCGCTGTGGGTGTGGCGGTGATGGGCCGGCGCACCGCCGTGTGGAAATCGGCCGCCTGGGGCGCGGTGCTGGGCACACTGCCCGATCTGGACGTGGTCATCGACCACGGCGACGCCCTGCTCAACATGGTGTTGCACCGTGCCGAAACGCACGCCTTGTTCTGGCTCACGCTGCTGGCGCCGCTGATGGGCGCGGCCATCGCGCGCTTGCATGGCGAGTGGGCACATTGGCGGCGCTGGTGGCTGGCGGCCTGGCTGGTGCTCATCACACATCCGCTGC
>DASUIK010000131.1:0-2371 GCA_036279795.1 Burkholderiaceae bacterium
GCCGCACGTTCGCTGGGCGCCACGCCCGCGCGCGCCTGGTGGCGCGTCACCCTGCCGCTGGTGGCGCCCGCGCTGCGCCGGGGCATGGCCTTTGCGGCTGCCACCATGCTGGGCGAATTTGCGGTGTCGCTGTTCCTCTCCAGGCCCGAGTGGACCACCCTCACCACCCTCATCTACCAGCGCCTGGGCCGCCCCGGGGCGGCCAACCTCGACGCCGCCCTGGTGCTGGCCTGCGGCCTCATGGCGCTGGCGCTGTTGGTGTTTGTCTGCCTGGAACAGCGCGAAGACCCCCATGCTTGAACTCGACCACATCACCCAGCACTACGACGGCCGCCCCCTGGCCCAAGGCGTGAGCCTGCGCGTGGCACCCGGCCAAACCGTGGCCTTGCTGGGCGCCTCTGGCAGCGGCAAAAGCACCCTGCTCAAAATCGTGGCCGGCCTGCAAACGCCCGAGGTCGGCCGCGTGTTGTGGGCCGATCAAGACCTCGCCACTGTGCCACCCGAACGGCGCGGCTTCGCCCTCATGTTCCAAGACTTCGCGTTGTTTCCCCACCTTGACGTGCGCGACAACGTCGCCTTCGGCCTCATCGAACAGCGGCAACCCAAGGCCCAGGCCCGCGCCGCCGCCGAGGCCCTGTTGCAGCGCTTCGGCCTGGCCGCACAAGCGCGGCAAAAAGTGTGGACGCTTTCGGGCGGTGAGCAACAGCGCGTGGCCCTGGCCCGCGCCCTCATCACCCGCCCCCGCGCCCTGCTGCTGGACGAACCCTTCAGCGCGCTCGACGCCGATTTGCGGCAGCAGTTGCGTGAGGAGTTCTCGGGGCGCGTTGCCGAGACCGGCATGGCTTGCCTGTTGGTGACCCACGACGAGACCGAAGCGCGTGCGATGGCTGCGCATGCTTGGCGCTTGAAAGACGGCCAGCTGTTATCGCTTTGGTAGTGGGGTGCACCGCGGGCGGAGGTGGTGCCGGCACTGGTGCTAGATTCATGGCCCATGACGATCCCACCGCTGTTCGGCGCCGTTGTGTTGGCCTTCGCACTTGGGCCTCCCGCTTTAGCGCAGGCCCCTCCCGCTGAGCGCGAACCCGGCCACATCGCGGAGTCGGTGCTGGGCAAACTCCCGGGCACTGTGTCGGTGGGGGTGATGCGCGATGGGCGCGTCGAAGTGGCGGTGCGCCGGCGCGAGCGAATCGGGCAGGCGATAGAAACCGTTGATTTGGTGAAGCAACCCGCTGCCGAACCCATTTTCGAGATCGGTTCGGTGAGCAAGGTGTTCACGGGATTGCTCACCGCACTGCGTGTGGAACGAGGCGAACTCAGGCTGGACGACACCATCGGCGACTTGCTGGCCGGTGTGGTGTCGTTCCGCTACGAGACGGTGTCCACCATACAGTTGCGCCAGTTGCTCACACACACCTCCTGCCTAAAGCGCTGGCCTGCTGCGTTCACACCCAACGGGATGTTCCAGCAGGCCACACAGTATGGGGTGGCGGGTTTGTGGGGCGGCCTGTCCTCCCACGTGCTCGGACGTTCGCCGCCTTGCGAAACCACCTACAGCAACCTGGGTTACGCGGTGTTGGGCCAAACGCTCGCCGAGCGGGCGCAGCGCCCCTGGGAAGCGCTGGTGGTGGCCGACATTGCCCAACCGCTGGCGATGTATGACACGCGGCAGCACCTATCGCCCACGCAGCGCTCTCGCGTGGCGTCGCCGTGGCGGGGCGGTCGGCGCTCACACGCGTGGGACGCCGGCGTTTTTGCTCCAGCAGGTGGCCTGCATTCCACCGCCACCGATCTGCTTCTGTTCAGTCGCGCGCTGATGCAAGGTGGCGCTGGCCCACTGGGCCCTGCCGCACACAGGTTGGTGATCGCTTTGACCGCGTTCGGCGACACCGGCCTGCGGATCGGCTACGGCGTGCTGCTGTCGCATCACCCGGAGCGCGTCTGGTTTCACAACGGTGAGACGCTCGCCTACAAAGCCGAGTGGGTGGTGTGGCCCGATCGCAAAGAGGCCCTTGTGATCCTCGCGTCGAACCACATGGCGCCAACGCGGGACGTGCGCCGGGCGCTGGTGGCGGGCACGTTCGTCGGTATGGCGCAGGCGCCGGAGCCGGTTTACACCCTGGGCGAGTTTCGTGGCATGTACGAAGAGAAGGGGGCCAACCGTATCTACGTCCGGCTGAAGCTGGTGCCTGGGCACAAGCTTCCATTTTCCACCTTGACCTACCGGGTGCTCAATCCACAACTGCTTGCGGGGTGGAAAAACGGCGACCAGGTGGAGTTCCGGGCCGAGCGCATCGACGGCGAGAACACCCTCACCGCCTTGCGGCTGCCTGCCCGCTAGCTGGTCCAGGCGGCACAATGCGGACGCACCCGC
>DASUIK010000132.1:0-8103 GCA_036279795.1 Burkholderiaceae bacterium
TGGGGTGGCTGATGGGACTCGAACCCACGACAACAGGAATCACAATCCTGGACTCTACCAACTGAGCTACAGCCACCGTAGAGCCTGTGATTATAGCCTGTGATTTGGTACTTTCACCAAACCATTGCAGAGATCATGAACCGGAAGCGCCGGTCTTGGGCGCCGGTGCGGTGATTTCAGCCTTGTACTTGGTCCGGAGGTAGGCCATGTACGACATGGCTTCCGCGCCACCCCAGAGCTCGGCCAACTCTTTGGCTTCCTGGCGTGCCATCTCGGGCGCGGGTGCCACGCGTGGCACGGACTTGATGACCTTGGCGATCACATAACCCGCCTGTCCTTCGTCCAGCCCGACCCAGGCCGGCGCTGCCGCGAGATCGGCCGACAACACGGCGTTCAAGACTTTGGGCGGCAGACCTTCGCTGCGGTCTCGCGACACCGTGATGGCTGCGGGCAGCTGCGCTGTCTCAGGCTTGGCCTTCCAAGCAGCCAGCTTGGCTTCGCCATCGGCCTTGGCCAAGGCGGCGGCACGCTCTGCCACGAGGCGTGCGCGCACCTGGGACGCCACGGTCTCCAGCGGTTGGGTGGCTGCGGGGGCGTACTGCACCACGCGCGCAGCCGCCAGTTGGTTGGCGCCCAACTCCACCGCTTCGGTGTTGCGCTTCTTCTGCACAGAGTCGGTGGCAAACAAGGCCTCCAACAGCTTGGCGTTGGACAAGGGGCCAGGCTGACCTTGGCGGGTCAGGCCTTGCACCGTCTGCACCTTGAGCTTGAGCTTCTCGGCAACGGGCGCCAGGCTGTCGGACTGTTCATAAACGGTGTTGCTGAACTGTTCGGCCACCTCGGAGAACTTGCGTTGTGCCTGCTGCTTTTTCAGTTCAGGTTCGAGCTCAGCACGCATGGATTCGAAGCTGCGCTTGGGCGGGCTCTTGATGTCGGTGACCTGGATGATGTGAAAGCCAAACTCGCTCTCGACGACATCAGAGATCTGGCCTTTGTCCAGCGAGAAGGCCGCGTCCTCAAACGGCTTGACCATGGCACCACGGGCGAAATAGTCGAGGTCACCACCGTTGCGGGCAGATCCGGGGTCTTGCGATTCGGCACGGGCCAGGTCGGCAAACTTGCCTGGCGCGGCACGCAACTGCTCACGCAGCGCCTGAGCCTTGGCCTTGACCTTGGTCTTCTCGTCGGCCGAGGCGCCGGATGCCACGGTCAACAGGATGTGGCTGGCGCGGCGTTGCTCGCTCCCTGCCAGACGGGCCAGGTTCTGCTCGTAGTAGGCCTTGAGGTCGGCCTCGTTGAGGGTGATGCCACGTGCGACGGCATCGAGGTCCAGCACCACATACTCCACGTCTGCCTGCTCGGTGGATTGGAACAAGGCCTTGTTGGCGTTGTAGAACTGCTCCACGTCGGCATCCGTCACCTTGACGCGCGCTTCGAAATCACGCGGTGCCAGACGCTGCCACTGGATCTCACGCCGCTCGAAATACGCATCGCCCATGGCTTTGGACACGGCCGAAGCGACAAAGCCCGAGGCACTGAGCCCTTGCAGCACCTGGCGGCGAGAGATGTCTGCGCGCATGCCGGATTCGAACATCTCCGGCGTCATGCCCTGGGTGCTGAGCAATTGGCGGTACTGCTCCATGTCCAGCGTGCCATCCGGTTTGCGGAGGGCTGCGATGGAGGGGTTTTGTTGCAGCTCACGGGCCAAACGCGGATCGCTGGTGAGCAGGCGTTCCTTCTGCGAGGCCAGCGCCAGCAAGCGCTCATCCACCATGCGGCGCAGGCTGGCATAGCGAGCCGCTTCGGTGTCCAGCGCACGGCGATCCAGGTTGGGGGACGATGCCAGGAGGTTGTCGGCGTAACGCTGGTGCGCAGCGTCCCACTCCTGCTGCGTGATGCCTTGCCCCGCCACCTGCGCCACCCGCTTCCCGCCCTCATTGAAGCGGCTGTATCCCTCGATGCCGAACAGCACAAAGGAGGGGATGATGAGGATCATCAAAAAGCCCATCAGGTACTTTTTGTGGTTGCGGATGGAATCGAACATGCGTGGACCTGCGGTGAAGGCATGAAGCCCCGGGGGCAACAGCAAAAAGGCGAACCGGGGTTCGCCTTGGGTGGGTGGTGGGTCCTGACGGTCTCGAACCGCCGACCTACTCCGTGTAAAGGAGCCGCTCTACCAACTGAGCTAAGGACCCCCCTGTCAACAGGGTGTGCCTGCTCAGTTCAGAGCGTCTTTCAACGCTTTGCCTGGACGGAACTTCGGCACCTTGGCAGACTTGATTTTAATCGCTGCGCCGGTGCGCGGGTTGCGACCGGTGCGGGCCGGGCGCTTGGTGACCGAGAAAGAGCCGAAGCCCACCAGCGACACGGTGCCACCTTTTTTCAGTGTCGTGCGAACAGCGCCGGTGATGGCGTCCAGCGCACGCGTGGCTGCGGCCTTGGAAATGTCGGCCTGGTTGGCGATGTGTTCGACCAGTTCAGATTTATTCACAAGAAGCCCCTCTAAATTTCGATTGGATAAATGAAACACGGCCGCAAACTGAGGCCGCGGCCGTTGGCAAAAACTCGGCTTGCGCCTGCAGCACCGTGGCACGGCAAGGCGTTCGGTGATTACACCTACTGGCCGCAGAGCCTGTCAATACGCCACTGTCGTAAATGTGGGCCGCGTTCAAGCGAGCGGGCATTCTAGACGGAAAGACCGCGTCAGCGCGCCATCAAAACTGTAAGCGAGGCGTCAGGCTGCGGCGCGCAGCGCCTGTTCAACCGCGCGACCCACATCGCTGGTGCCAGCGGTGCCGCCCAGATCGGCCGTGCGCGGCGCACCGCTGCCCGGCAACAACACCGCCTCAATGGCGGCCAGCACAGCGTCGTGCGCGGCGCGGTACCCGAGGAAGTCCAGCATCATGGCGCCACACCAGATCTGCCCGATGGGGTTCGCGATGCCTTTGCCGGCGATGTCCGGCGCCGAACCGTGCACCGGCTCGAACAGCGAGGGCATGGTGCGGTCGGGGTTGAGGTTGGCGCTGGGCGCGATGCCGATGGTGCCGGTGCAGGCGGGCCCGAGGTCCGAGAGGATGTCACCGAACAGGTTGCTGGCCACCACCACATCGAAGAAATCGGGGCGCTGCACGAAGTGCGCGGTCAGGATGTCGATGTGAAACTTGTCCACGTTCACGCCCGGGTAGGCCTTGGCCATCTCGGCCACACGCTCGTCCCAATAGGGCATGGTGATGGCGATGCCGTTGCTTTTGGTGGCGCTGGTGAGGTGCTTTTTGGGGCGCGACTGCGCCAGCTCGAAGGCGAACTTGAGCACGCGGTCCACACCAAATCGCGACATCACCGTCTCCTGCATCACGATCTCACGCGGTGTGCCCTGGTACATGCGCCCGCCGATGCTGGAGTACTCGCCTTCGGTGTTCTCGCGCACGATCATCATGTCGATCTCGCCGGGCAAACGCGGGCTGCCGTCGCGCCGCACCACAGGCGCGGTCACACCGGGCATGAGGCGCGCCGGGCGCAGGTTGATGTACTGATCGAACTCGCGGCGGAACAACAACAGAGAACCCCACAGCGAGACGTGGTCCGCGATCTTTTCAGGCCAGCCCACCGCGCCGAAGTAGATGGCCTCGTGGCCACCGATCTGGTCTTTCCAGTTGTCGGGCAGCATCTGGCCGTGTTTCTCAAAGTAGTCCCAGCTCGAAAAATCGAAGTGGTCGAACTGCAGCGGGATGTTGAACTTCGAGGCCGCCGCCTCCATCACGCGCAGGCCCTCGGGCATGACTTCCTTGCCAATGCCGTCGCCAGCGACGACCGCAATGCGGTGGGTGGTGCTCATGGTTTGCTCCTTCAGGGTTTGAAAAACGACAAGGCCTCGGCCAACACGGCCTCGGGCATTTCTTCGGCCAGGTAGTGGCCACACGGCAGGCTGTGGCCACTCACCTGGTGCGCGCGCTCGCGCCACAAAGACAGCACATCAAAACAACGCCCCACCGCGCCGTGTTCGCCCCACAACACATGCAACGGCATGGACAGCAGGCGGCATGCCGCCACATCGGTGCGGTCGTGTTCGAGATCGATGGTGGCGCTGGCGCGGTAGTCCTCACAAATCGACGTGGCGGTGCCGGGCAATGCGGCGCAGCGCTCGTAGTCGGCCAGCGCGGCGGCATCGAACGCAGCCAAACCCGCGTGGCGCGCACCCATCACACTGCGCACGTAGCGCACCGGGTCGCTGGCTATCAAGGCCTCGGGTAGAGGCTGCGGCTGGATCAGGAAGAACCAGTGCCAGTAGGCGCGCGCAAACGCCTCGCTGGTCTGGGTGTACATCGCCAGCGTGGGCGCGATGTCGAGCAACATGAGGCAACTCACGGCCTCGGGGTGGTCGGCCGCCAGGCGGTGCGCCACACGCGCACCCCGGTCGTGGGCCAGCACGCCGAAATGATCGAAGCCCAGGTGCTGCATCACCGCCCGCGCGTCCAGCGCCATCTCGCGTTTGCTGTGGGCCAAGTGTTGCGCGTCGGGCGCAGGGCGCGACGAATCGCCATAGCCCCGCACATCCATCAGCACAACGGTGAAGTGGCGTGCCAGCGTGGGCGCCACGCGGTGCCACATGGCCATGGACTGCGGGTGGCCGTGCAGCAGCAACAGGGGCAGGCCATCGCCTGCCACGCGCACCTGCAGACGCACACCGTTGCGTTCTACCACCAGCGACTTGAATGTTTCCCACATGGCGCCCAAGCTTACGCGCAAGATCGGCAACAATTCGGCAAGCCAATCTTTCCATCAAGGCAACAATTGGACCGAG
Organism: Burkholderiaceae bacterium; assembly: GCA_036279795.1. GTDB lineage: Bacteria > Pseudomonadota > Gammaproteobacteria > Burkholderiales > Burkholderiaceae_C > Hydrogenophaga. The sequence continues at coordinate 4,802 of DASUIK010000132.1, forward strand.
CCGATCTTGAACTGGTGCTGGCCATCCGCCAGCATGGCAGCCTCGCTGGCGCGGCGCGTGCGCTGCACTTGGCGGCCCCCGTGGTCACCAAACGGCTGGCCGCACTGGAGGCAGCCCTGGGCCTGCGCCTATTCCAGCGCACCACGCGCCACGTGAGCCCGACCGCCGAGGGGGACAGCCTGTGCCAACACGCGGCCCAGTTGTTGCAAGGTTTTGCGTTGGCAGAGGCCGAGCTGCGTGAGCGCCGGCTCGAACCCGCGGGCCCGGTGCGCCTGGCCGCCACCTTCGGTTTTGGGCGTCGCTGGCTGGGTCCGGCGTTGGCCGATTTCCAGCGCCGCTTTCCCGCCGTGCACATCCAGCTGCAGCTCACCGAACACCTGCCCGACCTCGCGCTGGAGGGCTTCGACGGCGCCATCTGGTTGTGGAACGCGCCGGGCGGCCGCGCGGGGGAATGGGTGTCGCGCAAACTGGCCAGCAACCAGCGCGTGCTGGTGGCCGCGCCCGCCTACCTGGCCCAGCACGGCACACCGCACCACCCCAACGAACTGCAGCAACACGCCTGCCTGGTGGTGCGCGAGAACGGCGGCTGGGGCGGCAAAGACGGCGGCGTGGCCAGCCAGCAGCGTTTCGACCACTGGCGGCTGCAGCGATCGGGCGATCCGCACGTGCACCACGTGCCCGTGGCCGGGCCGCTGTCCAGCAACTCGGGGGAGATGGTGCGCGACTGGTGTCTGGCCGGCCACGGCCTCATGCTGCGCAGCCTGTGGGACATCGCACCCCAACTCGCCAGCGGCGACCTGGTGCGGGTGCTGCCCGAATGGTCCATGCCCGACGCGGACGTGCACTGGCTGGCACCATACCGGGCCCAGGTGCCCCGGCGCATCCGCCTGCTGGTGGACTTTCTGGCCCAGCGTTTTGCTGAAGAGCCCTGGCGGCCCGTCAGCGTGAAGCGCGCACCACCAGGCTCACGCCAAAAGCGGTGAGCGCGGTGCCGGCCAGTGTGGCGGCGGTGATGGGCTCGGCGAACAACACCCAGGCGATCAGCGCCGTGCAGGGTGGCACCAGGTACATGAGGCTGGTGACCGAGGCCGCTGCGCCGCGCTGGATCAGCATGTAGAGCAGCGAACTGCCGCCCAGGGTGAGCCCCAGCACCGACCACGCCATGGCGCCGGCCAGCTCGCCGTTCCAGGCCATGGCCTCGGGCTCCATCAGCGCCAACGGCAGCGTGGCCACCAACGCTGCCCCCAGCTGCACGGCATTGGCCGAACGCACGTCGCACGGCGCCACAAAACGCTTCTGGTACAACGTGCCTACCGTGATGCACAGCAGCGCCCCCACGGCAAACGACAGGTTCAACCACGTGGCCTGGTCGCCCGGGCCACCGGCCCCGAACTTGCGCGACACCACCAGCACCAGGCCAGCAAAACCCAGCAGCAGGCCCAACCATTGCCGCTTGTTGACCTGCCCGCCGTTGGCCGACAACCACAGCGCGGTGAGCACCGGCTGCAGACCCACCACCAGGGCCGACAAGCCCGACCCCATGCCCGCCTTGACCGCCGCCCACACCCCCCCCAGGTATCCCGCATGCATCAGCACACCGGTGACAGCCAAATGCAGCCACTGCGTGCGGTTCTGTGGCCAGCGCACTCGCGCCAACACGATCCAGGGCAAAAAACAGAGGATGGACAAGGCATACCGCCAGGCCAGGAACTTGAAGGGCGGCGCGTGTGGCATGCCATAGCGCGCCACGATGAAACCGGTGCTCCAGATCAGCACGAACACCACCGGCATGGCGCGCAGCCACGCGTTGTCGCGCGCCTCGCTCATCGGCTGCGGGCGCGGATCTCGGGCAGCGCTTTCTGCAGGTAGTACACCATGGACCAGACGGTCAACACGGCCGCGATCCAAATCAACCAGGTGCCCCAGACACGGGTATCGATGACGCCCAGCAGGCGGCCATCGAACAGCAGAAATGGGATGGCGATCATCTGCACCATGGTCTTGGCCTTGCCGATCATGTGCACCGCCACACTTTTGGTGGCGCCAATGATGGCCATCCATTCGCGCAGGGAGGAGATGGCGATCTCGCGGCCAATGATGATGAGGGCCACGAACACGTCGGCGCGGTCCATGTGCACCAGCGCCAACACGCAGGCACACACCAGAAACTTGTCGGCCACCGGGTCGAGAAAGGCACCAAAAGCCGAGGTCTGGTTGAGCCGGCGGGCCAGGTAACCGTCGGCCCAATCGGTGAGCGCGAACACGACGAACAAGACGGTGGCAATCAGGTTGGCCTGCGCCAGCGGCAAGTCGATGTAGTACACCCCCACGATCAGCGGGATGGCCGCAATGCGTGCCCAGGTCAGCAGGGTCGGGAGGTTGAAGAACATGGGGCGATTATGCGTTCAGTGCAAAGCGCGGTAGATGACCTCCGCCAGCTCACGCGAAATGCCCTCCACCGTCACCATGTCCTCCACGCTGGCGGCCGCCACGCCACGCACGCCGCCAAAGCGCTGCAACAACCGCGCGCGCTTCTTGGGGCCCACGCCGGGGATGTCTTCCAGCTGGCTGCCGCCGGTGCGCACCTTGGCGCGCTGGGCGCGCATGCCAGTGATGGCGAAACGGTGGGCCTCGTCGCGGATTTGCGCCACCAGCATCAGCGCGGCCGAGTCCTTGCCCAGGTAAACCTTCTCGCGCCCATCGGCAAACACCAGCTCCTCCAGCCCCACCTTGCGGCCTTCGCCCTTTTCCACACCGACGATGCGACCCAGCTCCAGGCCCAGCGCCTCGAACACCTCGCGCGCGACGCCCACCTGGCCTTTGCCGCCGTCGATCAGCACTAGATCGGGCAAACGTTGGCCGGCCACACTGCCCGCCCCATCCGCACCACCGGCCTCGCGTGCCGCTTCGGCCAGCTTGGTGTAGCGGCGGGTGAGCACCTGGCGCATGGCGGCGTAGTCATCGCCCGGGGTGATGCCCTCGATCTTGTAGCGCCGGTACTGGCTGCCCTGCATCTTGTGGCCCTCAAACACCACACACGAGGCTTGGGTCGACTCACCCGCCGTGTGGGAGATGTCGAAACACTCGATGCGCAAACTGTCCAACACCTCGTTGGGAAGGTCCAGTGCGTCGGCGAGCGCACGCGTGCGCGCCTGCTGCGAACCCTCCTCCGCCAGCAAACGGGCCAGCTGGATGTCGGCGTTGGTCTGCGCCATCTCCAGCCAGGCGCGGCGCTGCTCGCGCGGCTGGTGCACCGTGTGGATCTTGACGCCGGTCTGCTCGCTCAAGGCGGCCACCAGTTC
>DASUIK010000133.1:0-18626 GCA_036279795.1 Burkholderiaceae bacterium
TGAACCACAACACCTGGATGACCCACGCCCAGCGCCTGCGCGACCGGCGTCAGCCCTTCGCGCTGGTGACCGTGCTCAAGGCATTGGCGCCCACCTCGGCCAAGGCCGGCGACAAGGCGGTCGTGACGGCGGAAGGCCAGATCCATGGCTGGGTCGGCGGTGGCTGCGCACAACCGGCGGTCATCAAAACCGTGCGGCGTGCCCTGCGCGACGGCCAGCCACGCCACATCCGCATCACCCCCAAAGACGAGGGCGGCGAGGTGAACCTGGGCGATGTGCTGGAATTTGGCATGAGCTGCCAGTCCGGCGGCACACTGGAGTTGTTTGTGGAACCCATGCTGCCCCCTGCCCGCCTGTTGGTGATGGGCGACTCCCCGGTGGCGCACGCCCTGGTGGGCCTCGCCCCGCGCGTGGGCTTCGAGGTCACGCTGGCCGCCTTCGGCCTGCGGGCGGAAGACCACCCCGATGCCACCGAGGTGCTCAGCAACGACCTGCCCGATGCCGTGACCGCAGCCTGGGGCCAGGGCGGCCTGGTGGTGGTGGCCACACAGGGACGGCGCGATGTGTACGCGCTGCAATCCGCGTTGGCGGTGCGGCCCGATCACTGCTGGCTGGTGGCCAGCGCACGCAAAGCCGGCGTGCTCAAGCAGCAGCTCATCGCGAGCGGGGCGGATGCCGAGGCGGTCAATGCCATCGTCTCGCCGGCTGGCGAGCACATCGGCGCACACACGGCCGAGGAGATTGCGCTGTCGGTGCTGGCTTCCGTGGTGGCGGCGCGGCGCGGCCGCGCGCCAGCCACCAGTGCGACACTCCCATCCACCGTGGAGGCCTGAACCATGGGTTGCATACTCAAAGGCGGTGGTGGGCTCTACAGCCGCCTGGTGGTGGGCGCAGTGCTGCTGGCGGCGGGCTCGGCCTCGCGCATGGGGCACCGGCCCAAGGCCCTGCTGCAACTGGGCGGCGTGCCGCTGGTGCGGCGCCAGCTGATCGCGCTCTCGGGCGCGGGCGTGGACGAGCTGGTGGTGGTGCTGGGCCACCACGCCGAACACATCGAACCGCTGGTGCGGGACTTCCCCGTCACCCTGGTGCGCAACCCCGACCCGGACCAAGGACAAACTTCGTCGCTGCGTCTGGGGCTGGCCGCCCTGGGCGGCAAGATCGACGCGGTGCTGGTGGCCTTGGCCGACCAGCCGCTGATCGGCGCACAAGACATCAACGACCTGATCGGTGCCTACAAGAAACGCCCGGACGGCGCGCAGGTGGTGCAACCCACGGTGGACGGCCAACCCGGCAACCCGGTGATGTTCAGCCAGGGCGTGCGCGAGGCGATTCTGGCGGGCGATGCGAATGTGGGCTGCCGCCAATGGCAGGCCGCCCACCCCGACCAGGTGCACCGCTGGGCCACCACCAACCAGCGCTACCGCACCGACGTGGACACACCCGAAGACATCGACGCACTGGCCCAGCGCACCGGACACAGACTGACGTGGCCCGCGCACCTGGCCACCACCGCTTGAATCCCATGCTGCTGCCCGACCCCATGCACCGGCTGTGGGCCACGCCCCTGGGTGTGCACCGCCACGCCGGTGCGGCCGAGCTCAACGACACCCTGGTGCGCGTGCTGCGCACCCTGCGCGTGGCCGACCGGGCCAACGATGCCCAAGCGCCGTTTTACGCCAGCGCCGACGACCTGCTGACCCGCATCCGCATCCCCGAGTGGAACGAGCTGATCCGCTTCATCGTGGATGGCTTGCGCCAGACCGTGGTGCTGGCCAACCAGGGGGCCTGGCCCGAGGCCACGCCGGGCCTGCAGATCGCGTTGCGGGGCGTGTGGTTCCAAATCAGCAACCGGGGCCGCCACCACGACGTGCACACCCACGGCAACTGCTCGTGGTCGGGCGTGTACTGCCTGCAGGTGGACCCGCCCGCGCAGCGCACCGCACACCCGGTGCTGGGAGCGGCCAACGGCGTCACGCGCTTTTACGGTCCACACTTCAACCACCTGGGCGGCGCCCACATGGACTTTGGCAACGCCTACCTGCAGCAGCCGCATGTGGACATCGACCCCACACCTGGCCAGCTGGTGGTGTTTCCCGCCTGGCTGCCCCACCAGGCCATGCCCTACGATGGCGAACAGGACCGGGTGATCATCTCCTTCAACGCCAGCGTGCACGCCGCACAAGGCACGGACCGCCTGCATGGCTACAGCGCCACCTGAGTTGTCGCTGCGTGCGCTGTGGCCCAGCGCCCTCCTGTGGGTGGGCGTGGGTGGCTGGGCGTTCGAGCGGCTGGCCCCCGATGGCCGTGCTGGCGGGCTGCTTGCGTTGGGCTGGTGGGTGCTGCTGATGGCGGGGCGCTGGCGCCATGGCGCTGGCGCGTGCTGCCCCTCACCCTGGCCACGCGGGAGCGATCTGGCCATGGGCGCCATGATGGGCACGCTGTGGTGGCACGCCGACACCTGCCTGGCGGGTGCCGGCCCGGCGCTGCTCTGGGTGGCACTGCACCTGGGCCTGATGACAGCCCCTTTCTGTGTGGCCCGCTCGATGCGGCGGCGCATGAGCCGACATTGGAACGACGGTTGGGGGTTGGGGCTCTGGTTGTTGGTGCTCGGCCTGTCGTTGTCCGCGCCCGATCAGCCCGGCGCCGCCTTGGGCCTGATGGCAGCCCTGAGCCTGGCTTGGGCGCTGGAACCCACTCGGCGGCGCGCCCCCGCCCAGCCACATGCGGTGCGGTGGGACCTCAACCTGGCCCTGCTGGCTGGTCCCATCGGCTTGTGGGCGCTGCACCAGGCCTGGCCCACACAAGGCCCCTCCGCCCTCTTTCACGGACTGGCCGGCCTGGCCGCCCTGGCCGCCCTGGCACACCTCAGAGCCGCGCTGAAGCCAAGCACGGCCACAGCGCACAAACGCCATCGCCCGGGATTGGCACACCGGCTGACGACAGGAGATTCTCAATGAACAGCATCGACATCGAAGTGGTTCGTACCGCGCTGGACTGGCTCGACACGGGCCGGCGCGTGGTGATGGGCACGGTGGTGCGCACCTGGGGCAGTGCGCCGCGCCCGCCAGGTTCGCTCATGATCATCCGGGAGGACGGGCAGGTGGCGGGTTCCGTCTCGGGCGGGTGCATCGAAGACGATTTGATCCGCCGTGTGGCCGCAGGCGAGTTGGCCCTGCGCCTGCCCGAGGCCACGGTCTACGGCGAAACGGCCGAGGAGGTTCGCCGCTTTGGCTTGCCCTGCGGCGGCTCGGTGCAGGTGGTGCTGGAGCCGCTTTCAGCGCAATCGCAACTGCGCGAGTTGCTGGTGACCATCGAGCAGCACCAGCGGGTGTCGCGGCGGCTGGACATGGCCACCGGCCACGTGCGCCTCGGCCCCGTGCAGGACGGAGACCAAGTGCGTTTTGATGGCCAGACCCTGACCACGGTGCACGGCCCACGCCAGCGGCTGCTGATCATCGGCGGCGGGCAGCTCTCGCGTTACCTGGCGCAGATGGCGGTGATGCTGGACCACCAGGTAACGGTGTGCGAGCCCCGCGAGGAATACCATGAAGGCTGGGAAACCATGGCGGGCGTGACCCTCTCGACCCAGATGCCCGACGACCTGGTGCTGGCCATGCGCCTGGACGAAAACAGCGCCGTGGTGGCCGTGACACACGACCCCAAGCTGGACGACCTCGCGCTGATGGAAGCACTGCGCACACCCGCCTACTACGTGGGCGCTTTAGGCTCACGCCGCAACAACGACAAGCGACGCGAACGCCTGCTCGAATTCGACCTGACACCCGAAGAAACCGCGCGCCTGCGTGGCCCGGTGGGTTTGAACCTGGGCGCGCTGGCGCCGCCCGAAATCGCAATGAGCATCGTGGCCGAGCTGACGGCGTTGCGCCGAGGCGCCTTGCTCTCCGACAAGCTCACCGACTGGTCCGCGTCGCAAACGGTGTGCAAGACCTGCTGAACGCGGCAAGGGCCACACCGTCACCAGGGAATGGCCGCTCCCTGGTGATCGACAAAATGCGCCCGACCGGTCGCGGGCAAACCATCGATCACGCGCAGCAAACGCGCGGCCGACTCGGCGGGATCGAGTGCCTCATTGCCCACAAACGGGCGGCTCAATGCTGAACGCACCGTGCCTGGCTGCAGCGCCGCCACCACCGCCAACGGCCGCCGTCGCGCGATCTCGATCGCCGCCGTTTGCAGCACCATGTTGAGCGCCGCCTTGGACGCACGGTAGCCGTACCAGCCACCCTTGTGGTTGTCGGTGATGCTGCCGACACGGGCAGAAAGCTTGGCCCACACGACGCGTTCACCTGTCGCCAGCAAAGGCACCAGGTGCTTGAGCAACACCGCCGGACCAATGGCATTGACCGCCATGGCGCGCGCCAGATGTTGCGGATCGAGTTCATCAAGGCGTTTTTCTGGGCCACGCCCATCCAGGGACAGCGCGCCGGTCGCATCAATCACCAGATGCAGCGGTGTGTGTGACGCCAGCCAGGCGCCGCAGTCGCGCACGCTGGCCTCGTCCTCCAGCACCAGCGCAGGGGTGCTGTGTCGCGACAAACCGATGACTTGTGCACAACACGCATCGGCTTGCAACTGCGAGACGAAAGCCGCACCCAGTGCGCCACTGGCGCCCAACACCAGTGCTCGGTAATCCCTGGGCAACGAAGTCATCATGGGCGGGCGACGGGGTACACACAGCGAAAGCCGATGTACACCGCGTAAAAATCGGCGGGCTTCCAGGCCACGTGGTCGGCGGCCATGGGGGCGTTGCCGTACCACCAAGAACCACCCATGGTGCGACGGTCCTGGCCCTGTGCGTCAGCCGCCCACTCCCACACGTTGGCACCCATGTCGTACAGGCCATTCACGCCCGCGCGGGTGGCCCCCGCCGGGGCCGCGCGGGGCCAAGGGTCGGAACCGCTGGTGTTGGCGCCGTCCGGGGTGTCTCCGGTGGGCCACGGGTAGGTGCGGCCATGCACCCAGGGGGACGGCGGTTGTGGTCGGCTTTCGGTGTACGCAGCGCCGGTCCATTCGGCCACGTTGGGCAGACGCCCACCTGCCCAACGGCAATAGGCCTGGGCCTCATCGAACGTAAGGTGCACAGCCGGCAAACGGTCGGTGGCGGGCGCCTGGCCGTCGGGCCGGCGCCAGTTCCAACCGGGGCGGCGCACCCAGCCCCCCACGTACTCGAAGCCACCGCCCTCTCGCTCGGCGCGGGTCACCACCGCGCTCGCCATCGCATAACGGCTGAAATCGGCGATGGTGACTTCGGTGCGGTCGATGGCGAACGCCGGCAGCGCAACGCGCTCTGCCGCGCCTGCCCACACCGAGCCCGAAGCCCAAACCGTGGCCATCGCCACCCACACATGCCCGCTGTTCATGCCGTGATCCTGCCGCACTTGGGGCAACCCCAACGCGCTCCGGGGCATACCTTGTGCGGTTTGAACGCGCTGCGACGCGTCCGAGTGCTGGTACAGCCCTATGCCTGGGAACCAGCCGCCCCGTCGTCACGCACGAGCCGCCCGTCCACCAGTTCGAACACGCGGTCGCAACGGGCGGCCAACCGTGGGTCGTGGGTCACCACCAGGAACGACGTGTTCAGCTCGGTGTGCATGCGCCTCATCAGCCCAAAAACCTCGTCAGAGGACGCCGTGTCCAGGTTCCCAGTGGGCTCATCGGCGAGCACCAGCGGAGGTTCGAGCACAAGTGCACGGGCGATGGCGACACGCTGCTGCATGCCACCAGACAACTCGCTCGGCCGCTTGTCCATCGCACCACCCAATCCCACAGCGGACAGCACCGCTCGCGCTCGCTCGAGCTGGGCCCGCGTGATCCGGCCCTCCCGCATGAGGGCCGGCAAAGTCACGTTTTCCAGGGCCGTGAAGGCGGGCAACAGGTGGTGGAACTGGAAAATGAACCCGAGCTTGGAACGCCTTTGCAGCGTCAGGGCAGCGTCATCGAGACCGCTCATTTCTTCGCCGTCGATGCGGTAGCTGCCCGCAGTGAAACGCTCCAGCAGGCCAACGATGTTGAGAAGCGTGCTCTTGCCCGAACCCGACGGGCCGATCAGGGCGGCGAATTCACCGCGACCGAGGCGCAACGACAGCCCGTGAAGCACTTCGGTTTCGTTCGGTTGACCCACGTTGTAGCTCTTGCGCACGCCGTCAAGCTCCAGCAGCGCCGCGGGCGTTGTCGATACGGCTGACGCGTTCATTGGCGGATCGCCTGTGCCGGGTCGAGTCTGGCAGCGCGCCGCGCAGGCGCCACAGCCGCCAACACGCCGCACACCGTGGCGATGGCGGCGATGCGCAACGCCAGCCCAAGCTCCAGCGTGATGTTGAAGAGTGGCTGGCCGTCGGAGCCGCGCACGAAGTGCGTGAAGACCCAGATCAGAACCACCGCCAGCACGATTCCGATTGCCGACCCCAACACACCCACGATGGCACCCTGCAGCAGGAAGACGCGCAACACCTGAGCCTGGGTGGCGCCCATCGCTCGCAGTATCCCGATTTCACGCTGCTTTTGGACCACCGACACCACCAACACGCTGGCGATCCCAAGCACAACCACCACCATCACCACACCGCGAATCACCGCCGTGCTCACCGATTGCGCATTCAGCGCCGACACAAGCTGCGCATTGGTCTGTTGCCAGCTCTCGGCCTTGTAAGGCCAACGGGAGGCCAGGTCACCGGCCAGCTTTTGCGCTGACCAAATATCGGCCAGGGTCAGGTCCAGGCCTGTCGCACCGCCGGGCAGGCCGGCCAAGCTCTGAGCGGTGCGCAGCGGCACGATCACGGTGCGCCGGTTCAGTTCGCGCACCCCCAGGTCCACCAGCGCGGTGACGCGCAGCGAGTCGCTGACACCCCCGGTGACGATGGCCAGCCGATCACCCACGCGCACGCCGAGGTCATTGGCCAAATCCTGCCCGATGATGCCTTCACCAGGTTCGAGCCGCGCACTGCCCTGCACCACCTTGGAGCGCAGACCGATGATCCGGTCGTATCGATCGAGGTCAACCCCCATCAGGGCGATCGCCTTGGTCGCCTCGCCGCGGGTTGCCAGGCCCGCAGTCGATACCATGGGGGAGACCGCCACCACCCCTGGCATCGACTCGAGCACAGGCACCAGCAGTTGCCAATTTCCAAGAGAGCGCGGTCGCTGCGCGCGCGGCTGGGTCTGCACCAGTTCAGCGGTACCGGCACCGGCCAGTGCGCGTGCTGGCAGCACCACCTCATCCGGTGGGCTCAAGGTCAGATGCGCCTGTGCCCCCAGCGTCTTCTCTATGGTGTTGCGCTGCAGCCCGGTGATCAGCGCCGAGATGTAGGCGACGACCGCCACCCCTGCGGCCACACCAATGATGATCAACATCGTCTGCATGCGCCCTTCTCGCAGAAAGCGCATCGCAACACGGCCCTCGAATCCAAGCATCATGGGTGAACTTTCAGCGACCCATGGCGTTGCTCAATGCGGCACCGGCATCTTCCCGGGTGCGGTTGTTCGCACGGGCTGGCGCCACGGCGGCGGGGGCAACGCGCACACGGTGGCCGGGGAGCGGGGCCGCACCGATCAGCACCGGCTCACCCTCGCTCAAACCCCCAACGATTTCCGCCGCCTCGAGCGTGCGCAACCCGACAGTGACCTGGCGCTCCTCAACGCGCCCATCGCTAACGGTCCAGACGCTGTCGGTCGCGGACCCGTTCAAACGCAACGCGGCGAGCGGAACCACCAGCGCCTTTTCGCGTCGCGCCGTCTCGACCTCCAGCGACAAGGTCATGTCCTCACGCAAAAAGGCGGGCGGGGATTGGGGAAGCGAAAACTTGACCTCCACCGCGCCGCGCTGGGCGTCGACCAGCGGTGCGATGGACATCACCTGTGCCGTGAACCGCTGCGATGGGTAGGCGTCGGCGAGCACGCTGGCCACCTGCCCAGGTTGGAGCTGCCCCAGGTAGCGCTCATCCACTTGGGCCACCAACTGCAGTGGGCCCGCCAACGCCAATGCAAGCAAGGCGCGCCCGGGTTGCACGATCTGCCCCGGTTCAACCAGGCGTGATAGCACGCGGGCATCCGCCGGCGCGGTGAGCACAGTCTCGGCCAGCCGCGCCTCAGCAGCAGCACGCGCGGCGGTGGCCAGCGCGAGCTGTTCCTGCGCTTGCGCAATGTCGGCGCCGGGCTCGGCGACCGCGGCACGTTGGGCACTCACGGCTTCCAGCTGCGCCTGCGCCACTGCCTTTGCGCGGCGCACGTCGTCCAAGCGCGCCTCACTGAGAAAACCGCTGGCCACGAGCGCCTGTGTGCGCTGCAGCTCGGCCTGTGCAGCCACCAGCACAGACTCCGCCTGCACCACGGCAGCTTGCGCTGCGTTGCGCCCGGTGCTGCGAAGGCCCGCCAAGCGCGCAGCGGCCTGGCGCTCAGCGGCCAGACTTTGTGCGACCGAGGCCCTCAGCTCATCGCTCCGCAACCGCACCAGCACCTGGCCAGCCTTGACCCAAGCCCCCTCTGACACCGTGACTTCCTGCACGCGCCCTGTCACGGTGCTTCCCAGCTCAACCCGCGACGGCGTGGCCACTCGACCGGAGAATTGAAGGGTGCGTACCAGTGGCGCCACGCTGGCGCTGACCGCCTGCGCCACTGGTCCGCGCGTCGCCCACCACACCGCGATGGCGGCGCACAAAACCACAGCAAGAAGCAGCGCAACGAGAGCAGATCGACGAAACATCAGCAGCATTGTTGCACTTCATCTGGGCGGTCACGCCGGGCATCGTGTCTTCGTGATGGGTCCGACATCAGCAGGTGGTCGAATCCGGAAGCAGCGCTGGGGGAGGAGGAACAGTCAAGATATTCCCGTTTTGGGGAACTCAACGGGCCCAGAAACTTATGTGCGCTTCTGAGCGCTGGCGGTGCCCACCTGCTTGCAGTGGCCATCCAAACGCCCACCCGCCTCAGCGTCACAACTGTCAGAAAACTGATTGACAAACCTCGCCTGATGGGACTGCTGGCTTTTTATGACGAACTCAAACCGACGTCGCTGAAGGTCATACGGCAATTCAAGTCCCTGAATACTCGGATTTTCTGGTGACCGGTTTTCGTGCCAATTTAAGGCTGCGTGACCTCAGGTTTTGACGATTGCTGTTCAACGGCGCATGAAATTTCATCGGCCAGCCGATATGCATTCCGACCCAAGGCTTTAGCTTGGTACATGGCCTGATCTGCGCGCTTGAGAATGGCCGCTACAGGCTCTTCTTGCTCGCCGAAAAGCGCACCACCGATGCTGCAGCTGCATTGGTAGTTGTGTCCGTCCAAGTTCACACACTGATGGACCGCATTCAAGATTTTGTCGGCGATGGCGCGCAATCGTATTGCGGCTTCCTGGTGCTTGGTGCCCAGGTCATTGAGCACCACGATGAATTCGTCACCACCCCATCTTGCAGCGGTGTCTTCCGACCTGACAGATGCATGCAGCCTTCGAGCAACTTCTTGCAGCAACTGGTCTCCCATTTCGTGGCCCAGCGTGTCATTGAGTTGCTTGAAACCGTCCAGGTCCAAGAACAATAACCCTCCCACATGTTGTTGCCGGAGCAGAGTCGGCAAAAGTTGGCCCATGCGGTCAAGCAGCAGTCGGCGGTTGGGTAAACGGGTAAGTGGGTCGATGTAGGCAATGCGTCTGACTTCTTCCTCAGCTTTCTGCCGAAGCGATTCGGCCGCCTCAAATCGAGCGCCTTCACGCGCCTGATACCGCTGAAAAAACACCAGTGCTATGGAACTGGCAAATGCGACCACACACCAGATGGCAGCGCCCGTATACGCCATCGATTTCCAAGAAGCTAAGGCCGCCTCAGGGCTTCGTGCCACCGCAACTATCAGCGCACCTCGCATGTGAAGTTCGGGGGCCGATATCGTGCGCTGCGCCATCCAGCCGGGCAAGCCGGTCGCCGTCGCGTACCCCGTCAGAACCGACTCTGTCTGACCGCCCTCAAGATGGCGATTGAAGAAGCTGCCGGGTCGATTGAGCTGGCTCCCTAGCAGCTCGGGGCGCTCAGGAAAGCGAAGCACCAGCTCACCGTCAATGTGCGCCAACGAAACCCACACGTCCGGGTCAAATCGAACCGACGCCAACAGTGTTGAGAAGAACTCCGGGTCCAGCGTGGCCGTGGCAACCTTATCAACTCGTCCCTCGGAGTTGGTACTGACTCGCGCGACATTGAGTGAGTACACACCCAGCGGAGTCTTGAACGGTTGCGAAAGGTACAGAGCATCTGCGTCGGGCGCACGCGACGGGGTGATGAAATATTCCCGCTTGGAGACATTCACGCCCACGCCCTCTGAACGACTGCTGGCCAATACGTCACCCTGCGCATCAATTACCAAGAACGTCCGTGCGCCCAGTGTTGCTTCGGCGAGCGCCTTCAAATGTGGGTCGGGCAATCGAGATGGACCACCTTTGTCGAGGCGAACATCGTCACCTGTCAAGGCGGACTTGAGCGTATTGCTCACGCTTTCGAGCTGCCGAACGATGTTGGCTTCTATGACACGGGCCTTTGACGAAAGACGTTCAAACTGCTCGCTCGTGATGCGATGTCTTTCGTAGGCCAGACTGGCTGCCAGCATGGCACCCATCAGGGAGAGCACCAGAGTGAGCGACAACCACTGGGTACGCCGTGCAATTCCAAGAACCGGGCCATCCATTTGGGTGTTTAAGGTCAGGTGCTGCAGTAGGTTCCAAATGATACTCGCACATGTACGGGTACGGGTATGCGTCGACTGTCGGCTTGCATTTTCAGGGGTATTCAGGTGTACCGCTGCAAAATTGACCTATTTGATTGTTCAAGTTTTCCAGGGAACTTCAGAAGTGCTTTCAGCACCCCGTTCACGAGACCCCACATTGAGTGAAACCCAATCACCAAGGCGGCGAGCTCGGCCGCCACAATAAGCACCCCTGCAGACAGTGACGCTTTGGCTCGGTACACGTGGTGGCTACTGGGGACGTACGTCGGCCGCGTTTGGGGCCTATTGAACTCAGTGGGTTGGCCTTGAGGAACCAAAGGTTTCTCGGAACCGATCTCGCGAATGTTTTGGCGCAAAAGTACCTTTGAACAAGGTTCGCAGCCTTGCTCCGCCAGGAAGGGCTGTCAGGTCGCTGTCTCCGCACCTTCAGCCACCGTCTGAATATTGAAACGCTGCGGACATCAAGCTGTTTTTCAGTTGCTGCAACGGCATCGGGCGCGCAAACAGGAACCCCTGCCCCATGTCGCACCCGGCATCTCGTAGCAGGCTGTGCTGTTCTTCGGTTTCAATCCCCTCCGCGATCACCTTGATGCCCAGGCTGTGGGCCATGGCAATCATGGCCTGGCACAACGTGAGGTCGCTGCCACCAGGTGCCAATTGGCGGACAAAAGACTGATCGATCTTGAGGTAATCGATGTCGAAACGTTTGAGGTACGACAGGCTCGAATAGCCGGTACCGAAGTCGTCTATCGCCACTTGCACGCCGGCGTCCCTGAATCGCAGCAACTGCGCATGCGCTTCTTCGGCCTCGCCCATCAGCAGACCTTCGGTGATTTCGATCACCATGCCGTCGCCGCTGAGGTTCAACATCTTGAGGTAGTCGATCCAGCGAGCCATGGTGTGCTGGTGGCCTTCGTACTGGACCGGCGACGTGTTGACCGCGACCTGAAATACCGGGTCGAAAACCCGCAACGCGGCGACTGCACCTGCTGCTTCATGAAATATCCAATCACCCAGTGGGTGGATCAGCCCCGTCTCTTCAGCTAAAGGGATGAAACTCACGGGGCTCACAACGCCACGTTGCGGGTGGTGCCAGCGCACCAAAGCTTCGGCCTTGTGCACTGATCCGTCGTGCAGGTTGACAACCGGCTGGAACACCAGCGTAAATTGCCGCGCATCCAGAGCCAGATTCAGCTCGTGGATAAGGTTGAGCCTGTCCTGCGCAGCGCGTTGCATCTCTTCCTTGAAGAATCGGTAACGGTTGCCACCCTCAGCTTTGGCAATGTGCATGGCCTGCTCTGCGTTGCGCATCGCTGCATCGACAGATTCGGCCCGATCGATCGGGAAAATCGTGATACCCACACTGGCGCTGATGTGAAACACGCGCTCGCCCACGGAAAAAGGGTGGACCAGATGCGAACAGATTGCCTGCGCCACATGCTCGACGCTGGCCATGTCTTGCCGCTGTGACAGGATCATCGCAAACTCGTCGGCGCCCAGGCGGGCCAGTGTGTCACCGGCACCCACCTCCAATTGAAGTCGGGACGCTGTCTGTTGCAGCAAGGCATCGCCAGCCGCCATCCCCAAAGCATCGTTGGCCTCTCTGAAGCGATCGAGGTTGATCACGAGCACGGCCAGCGTGTGGCCACCGCGCGCAGCTTGCTCCAGCGCCAACGCCAGGCGTTCAGACAACGCGGTCCGGTTGGGCAATTCGGTGAGGTTGTCGATGTGTGTGTGGCGCCACAGCTTTTCTTCGGCTGCCCTTCGTTCACTGAGATCGCGCACCAGCCCGATGTAGACCGGTCGGCCGTCGATCTCGATGTGGGCAATGGACAAGTCCAGCGGAAACATCGCACCGGACTTTCTGCGCCCCTCCACCTCGCGCCCCACCCCAATGATGTTCGCCTGCCCCGTGCGCGCGTACTGGGCCATGTAGCCGTCGTGTGCCTGCCGGTCCGTGTCGCCCATCAACATATTGAGGTTCTGTCCGAGCAGCTCGAACTCGGAGTACCCGAACATGCGCAGCGTGGCGCCGTTGACCCGCTCGATCACACCCCGACTGTCGACCTGGATCAGACCGTCCACCAGGTTGTCGATGACCGCGTTGGCGCGTCGCTCGGAGGCGATCAGTTGCGCCTGGAACGCTTGCAAACCCACTTCCATCTCGCCGAAAGCGCGTTGCACACGCCCCAATTCGTCGTCGGCATACCGGTCAGGACGCTTCAGTTGAATCGCCGGTGCTTGGCCCATGACTCCTGCCTGAGCAATTCGATCGGCCATGTGGTTGAGGTGTCGACCTACCATGTACTGAAACACGAGCATCACAAACACCGACAACACCAGGCCCTTGGCCAGTTCGGTGTAAAAGATGCCACGCGACCGATCACGCCAGCGTTGCTGCACACCCGCGAGTGACGCCTGCACCCGCAGCGAGCCCACGTCGCGCAGTTGCCCCCAGGCATCGTGCCTGAGCGGAATCACGACGCTCAAATCCGTGGAATCTCGCCAAGGACCGCGTTCCGCGAATACCTCACCTTTGGTCGTGACCACCTTCACCGCTGCAATGTCGGGTAGCTGTGAAATGCCCTCCACCAGCGCCTGCGCGGCGGCCTGGTCCAGGTTCCAAAGACTCAATGCCACGCTGTCGCGGTGGGCGCTCTCTATCTCCGCCAATCGGCCTTCGATTTGCTTCACATCGTCTTGGTGCTCCACCCACACATGCAAGGCCGCACTGACCAACGTGGCCAACAGGCTGAACGCCACGATGGCGAGCGCGAAGCGCGTGCCAATCGCGCGGTTGGGATGCATCCGGCGGGCCCACGCGCTCGTGTTCATTTCGTCTCACCCAGATATCGGCGGTGGATCGCATCGAATGCCGGCGTCTTCCGAAATGCCGCCAAGGCTCGGTCAAACGCTTCCGCATGGGGCACCAGTCGCCCTGCGCGGGCGAACGTGATGTAGGCTGGCACCTCGTTCAAAGGTGGCCGCAAGATGCGTACGCCCCCTTCACGCCCAAGCTGCCGCAGCTCGTACAAGGCCGTGAGATCGTTTTCAATGGCCGCGTCGAACCGACCATGGAGCAGCTTTATCATGTTCTGGCGTGCGTTGACGCTGACGTCAATACGTGCCCACGTCTCACGTCTGAGTGTCTCGAAATGCGCATCGACGGCCTTGTCCTGGTACAAGCCAAGGGAGTGCTGCCGCATAAAGCTCTCCAAGTTTCCGTTGTAGCGAATGTCACTGCCGACCGGCACCAGCAACACATTCGTCTGCAGCAGCACCGGGGTGCTCGGAAACAACAGAAAGCGTTCGTAGTCGGGACGGCGCAGCACCGTATAGACCAGGTCGCAACGGCCGGCCTGTGCTTCGCTGACCACCCGCAGCCACGGCATGTACCGCACTTCCATCTGCCAGCCCAGTTGGCGGCTGACCGCCAACAGCAATTCGGTGGCATAACCCGCAGGAGCACCAGACGCGTCGGGCATCGTCTGAGGTGCCAGCGTCAGGCTGCACGCCACCCAGCGCGCAGAGTCGGCGTGATGCTCGGCTGCTGGCTGCGCTTGCGCGTTGGCCACTCCGGGCCCCGTCGTGAGGCACCAGGCTGCCAGCCACCCGAGCAGCGTGCGGCGGGTGGACGTTTTCATCAGAAGGATTCCCAGTTACCGTCGTTCGCCTTGTTGTTGGCAGTCAGGCGCGGCGCGGCATCGGCAGCGCGGGGTGCCGCCACCTGCTTGGGCTTGCTGGTGGGCGCGGGCTTGTTCAGCGTGACGGGCGCCGACCGCGCTGGCGCCTGGGCGCGCGGCGCCGCCGCGTGCTGACCGTGTGTCTTGAACACCGACACGGTCTGCACCAGGTCGTTGGCCTGTTGGCTGAGGCTGTTTGCGGCCGCGGCCATTTCCTCCACCAGCGCCGCGTTCTGCTGCGTGGCCTGGTCCATGTTCTGCACCGCTTCGCCGATTTGGCCCACGCCTTCGCTTTGTTCTTTGCTGGCGGCGGTGATTTCAGCCATCAGGTCGGTCACGCGCTGGATGCTGCCCACCACCTCCTGCATGGTGTTGCCGGCCTTGTCCACCAGGGCGCTTCCCTGCTCCACCCGGCTCACGCTGTCGGTGATCAGGTCCTTGATTTCCTTGGCCGCCGCCGCGCTGCGTTGGGCCAGGTTGCGCACCTCGCCGGCCACCACTGCAAAACCACGCCCTTGTTCGCCAGCGCGGGCCGCTTCCACAGCCGCATTGAGTGCCAGAATGTTGGTCTGGAAAGCAATGCCGTCGATGACCGAGATGATGTCGGCAATCTTGCGTGAGCTGTCGTTGATGCCCTTCATGGTCTCCACAACCTGCGCTACCACTGCGCCACCTTGTTGAGCCACCGATGACGCGGTCAGCGCCAGCTGGTTGCCGGCTTGCGCGTTGTCGGAGTTCTGACGCACGGTGGACGACAACTCTTCCATACTGGCGGCTGTTTCCTCCAGCGAACTGGCCTGGGACTCGGTTCGACCCGACAAGTCGTGGTTGCCCTGCGCAATCTCGGCGCTGGCGGTGGACACGCCGTCGGCACCCTGGCGCACCCGCGTCACGATCTGGCCCAGGTTGTCCTGCATGGCGACCAGTGAACGCAGCACCACCGCCACCTCGTCTTGGCCCTCCACCACCACCTGCGAGGTCAGGTCGCCCTGCGCCACCGCCGCCGACAATACCGCCGCCTGGTTCAGCGAGCGGGTGATGCCACGGATCAGCACGGTGCCGACCGCTGCCGCCAGTGCGATGGACAACACCAACACCGCAATGGCCACCACGCGGATGGATTCGAACAGGCTGACGGACGCGTTGTATTCCTTCTTGGCTTCAGCGAACTGGAGTTGCACGAGATCGGTGATGTTCTTGCGAACGTCCTCATACAGCGGTGCCACTTTCTCGTTGTTCAGCCGCCGGGCCTCGTCCAAATTGCCGGAGCGCAAGGCCTCCTGCATAGGGCGAAAGCCTTCGCTGCCAAAACGACTGCGGGCCGCTTCGAACTGCTGCACGAGCTTGGCTTCCTCGTGGGTCATTTCGGTTGCGGTGTATTTTTTCCACATCTGGTCGATCTCCTCGGAGTTCTTGGCCATGGCGGCCAGCTCTCTGGCAATCACTTCGGGTCGTGGATCGGCCAGGGCATTCGTCGCCTCGAGCCGGTTGCGCAGCACCAGGCGCTGCACATCAGCCAGATAGCCGACAGGCTCCATGCGATCCCTGTAGACCGAATCGAAAGCCGCGTTGGTGCTGCGCATGCCCCACTGACCCAAGACACCGATGCCCGCCATGAGCAGACTCATGAGCGTGAGCAAGGCAATCAGACGGGTAGAAATCTTGAACTGGTTCATGTGCGTTCTCCTGTTGGGAGCAAAAAAATCACGACGAATAAGTGGGCCCAGCTTCGATCAGCGAATCGACCCCATGGCCAACTCCTCTTTGAGGATGCTGGCGCCCAACTTGATGCTGTGCTGGCCCAACACACTCACGTAGCGCAGCACGGCGGCGATCTCCTGTCGCGTCGCGCCGAGGGCCAGCGCCCGACGCATGTGCCGACGCATGCCCTGCGGGTACAGGCTCTGAGGCGCGGCGTCCACCGCCAAGGCCACCAGTGCCATCCATTTGGGATCGATGCCAGCCGGCTCGGCGGCACCCTCCACCAAAGCCAGCATCTGCTCCCCCCACTTCGGGTCCAACCAGAGACCGTCCTCCCAGCCTTGGGCGCTGTCACGGTCTTTGGGTGGCTTGTTCTTTGCGGTGGCCATCGCTGTTACCTCTCGTTTGGACCCAATGCATGCGTCGGACTGTAAGAAGATTGACCCCCATGGTGTTGACATATGGTGTCAGTCAGTTTGCATATCGTGTCAGCGTAAATATTGCCCCCAGGAGAATCACTTCTCGCGCGTGTCCAGCTGCATCTCATAGCTGAAGAAGCGGTTGCGCCCTCGACCCTTGGCCACATACAGCGCCTCGTCCGCGCGTTGGATGAGGCCTTGGGCCGTGGTGCGCTCATCGGGAATGCAAGTCGTGATCCCACCTGAAATCGTCACCCAGGCGCCGGTACTGGACTTCGGGTGCGGCAGGCGCTGGGCCGCCAGCAGGCTCATCAGGGCGCGGGCAAAGGTCATGGCGCCCGACTTGGGCGTGTCGCTCAGCAGCAGCGCAAACTCCTCGCCGCCATACCGGCCCGCGTGTTGGCCCTCCCGCTGACAGCTCGAACGGAACACCTCACCGATGGCAGACAAGCACTCGTCACCTGCCTGGTGGCCCAGGGTGTCGTTGTAGAGCTTGAAATGGTCCACATCGCACAACAGCAGGGTCAGTGGCTTGTTCCAATGACGGGCCTGACGGATGGCGGCTTCAATGTGCCGATCCAATCCGCGGCGATTGAGCAGGCCCGTCAGGCCGTCGGTTTCACTGAGGTGGCTCAGGGTAGCGTTGGCATGGCGCAGTTCCTGCAGGGCAAACAGCCACTGCCGCCGCATCTCGATCTGGCGCTGGATGCTGCGCATCTTGGCCAGCAGCACCACGGGTGGCACTGGCTTGACCAGGTAGTCGTCGCCTCCGGCCTCCACGCCCTGCCACAGGTTGAGCTCCATGCTCATGCCTGAGACAAACACGATGGGCGTCCAGTTGCCGACCTCGTTCTCTCGGATGCGCCCGGCCACCCAATAACCATCGTGCTCGGGCATTTCGATGTCGAGCAACACCACGTCGGGGCGCTCGCGCTGAAATGTCGCCAGCGCGGCGGCGGCGGAGTCGGCCTCCAGCACGGTGTAGCCGGCCTGTTTGAGCACCATCGTCAGCGCCAGTCGGGTGCTGCGCTGATCGTCCACAACGAGCACACGGCAACCGTCACTGTTGGGCAAGGTGTTCATGATGGCACCCCTTGTTTGCCTCGGGCTGGCGCTGTATCTGAGCCATGGTGCTGGGGGGAGGCGTGCAGCCACCGCAGCCGGGGGCCGCGCGACGGGCGCCCGCCCTGCAGCACCTGGGCCTGCTGGTCGCCCATGTAGGCCGCGATGTCACGCACCGACGTGCGCAGCCTGCCCGACTGGTACTTGGTCATCTTGAAAGGCAGGCGACCGGCGCTGTGCAGGTTGTAGATGTGCCCGGCGCTCAATTTCAGGCATGCCGCGACCTGAGGCACCGTGAGCCAGGCACATCCGGGAAACAAGCGCTCCAGATGCGACAGGTAACGGGCGACCGCATCGCCTGATTGGATCTGACGCACCAACGGATCGGCCCGTGCACTTGGCGAGGCCGGATCGCGTTCCAGAAAGTCGTCGAAGATGTCCATTGAAGTTCGCCTCGTCATTGTGTGTTCACTGGTTCTGTCATCGCGACGCAGCGCGCCTCATGCGCCGATTGCCAGGTGGCCAGCTCAGCCATGGGGAAGGGGCGTCCGAACAGGTAGCCCTGGTACACATGGCAGCCCAGTTGCTTCAGCAAGGCACGCTGCGCTTCGGTTTCAACGCCTTCAGCAACGACCACCATGCCCAGGCTCTGACCCAACGCCACCACCGTGCGAGCAATGGCGGTGTCGTGCGCATCGGACTGGATATCACGCACAAACGAACGGTCGATCTTGAGCTGGTCGAGCGGCAGGCGCTTGAGGTAGGAGAGCGACGAGTAGCCGGTGCCAAAGTCGTCCATGGCAAAGGTGATGCCCATGCCCTTGAGCCTCCACATGGTGCTCAAAGTGGACTCGGCGTGTTCCATCATCACGCTTTCGGTGAGTTCGATCTTGAGGCGTTGGGCGCTGGCGCCGCTGCGTTCCAGGATGCCTTGCAACTGCTGTTGAAAATCGGGCTGCCCCAACTGGCGCGCGCTGACGTTGACCGACAGCGACCAATGCGCCTTGTTCGGGTCCTGCGCCCAATCGGCGAGGTG
>DASUIK010000134.1:0-12100 GCA_036279795.1 Burkholderiaceae bacterium
CGCGCCTCGCTCAGCTACGGCGCCCTGGCGCGCCAGATCGGGCGCCCCGCCGCCGTGCGCGCGGTGGGCGCCGCTGTGGGTCGCAACCCGCTGGGTATCATCGTGCCCTGCCACCGCGTTTTGGGCGCGGACGGCAGCCTCACCGGCTACGCCGGCGGCCTGTGGCGCAAGACCGCCCTGCTGCGACTGGAACAAGGCCACGATGCCCACGCGCCTGTGGGCTCCACACACGATTTGTTCTCATGAAATTCAGCGTCGCGGCCGAGTTTGTGTTGCTCGCAGCCCTGTGGGGGGCATCCTTCATGTTCATGCGGTTCGGCGCCGCCGAATTCGGGGCCGTTGCTGCCGCAGGCGGGCGCGTCGGGCTCGCCGCCTTGGTGCTGCTGCCGCTCTTGTGGCGCAGCGGACAAATGGGGCTCTTGCGGCAGCGGGCCGGCGCCTTGTTCGTGTCCGGACTGCTCAGCTCGGCCATTCCCTTCGCCCTGTACTCCTACGCGGTGATGTCCATTTCCACTGGCTTGTCTGCCATCCTCAATGCCACCACGCCCTTGTTCGGCGCGCTGGTGGCCTGGTTGTGGCTGCGGGATCGCCCCGACAAGAACCGCCTGCTCGGCCTGGCACTGGGGTTTGCGGGGGTGGCTTTGTTGTCCTGGGAGAAAGCGAGCTTCAAAGACGGTGGCACGGGCTGGGCCGTGTTGGCCTGCCTGGGTGCGACACTGTGTTACGGCATCGCAGCCAACCACGCCAAGCGTTTTCTGGCCGGCGTGCCGCCGCTGGTCAATGCCACCGGCAGCCAGATGGGTGCCACGGTGGGCCTGGCCCTGCCCACCTTGCTGTTCTGGCCCGAACACACCCCCAGCCCCCAGGCCTGGCTGGCCATCGTCGCCTTGGCGGTGTTCTGCAGCGCCTTGGCTTACATCCTCTATTTTCGCCTAATCGCCCATGTCGGCCCCAGCAAGGCCGTCACCGTGACCTTCATGATCCCGCTGTTTGCCGTCTTTTACGGCACCGCATTTTTGGGCGAACAGATCACCGTGTGGATGGTGGTCTGCGGCGCCGTGATTCTGTTGGGCATCGCGCTCGCCACCGGTTTGCTGCGTCCGCTCGCCAAAAGCCCATGACACCTCGCCTCGTGATGTTGAAATTTAAATGCTAAATTTTTTGACTTTGTAACCATCAGTTGCAATTTGAGAAACAGTTATTAACACTTTGTCTCTCCGGTGGTATGGTCTCGCCCAGATTCGGCATCCAGCCGAACCAGGGAGAACGCCATGTCATGGCTTGAATTGATTCGTTATGAGCTGGGGCCCATCCCCATGTTCATGTGGCAGTACGCTGCCGTTCTGGGGCTGGTGGCCCTGACCCTTGTGCTGACACGCCCCTTGCGCATCAGTGCTCGGCAAGCGGGGCTTTTGCACAGTGCCGTGCTTGCTGTGGCGTGTTATGGCATCAGCGCTTTGCTCCACATCTATCTGCCTCCCCCGTCCAGCGCCCCCGTCAGGTACGACCTCTTGTTTCTGGCCGGCATGATGGGCGGCTGGCGTGGTGGACTGCTGGCTTTTGGTCTCATGTTCGGCGCCCGCCTGCAATTTGTGGGGACCACACTGTGGGTCAACGCGGTCATCGACATGGGGATCGTGACGCTGGGTGGCGTCTGGGCGCACCACTGGTACCGGCACCTGGATCTGGCCGACATCGGGGTCCGCCAGATGCTCTGGATCTGGGCCGTGCGTTCACTCACCCTGGTGGCCTCCGGCTTGGCTCTCCTGGCACTGCACCAAGTGCCGAAAAGCTGGCTGTTCTTTGACCTGCTGCCACACAAAAACGCGCTCGGCTCTCTCGTCCGCAAAGCCCTCATGTCGGGCCCCGCGCTGTTGTTTTTTGTCAGCGTGTTTGCCGTCTTCCGGCTCGATGCCCACGACCGCCGCCGTCAGCGCCAGGAGTGGCACAACAGCCGCAAGGATTCACTGACCCATTTGCCCAACCGGCGCGCACTGAGCGAACACCTCGACCAACATTTTGGCCAGCCCGCCTCTCACAAGATGGCCCTCATCTGTATCGGCGTGAACAACCACACCCAGATGCTGCTTTCCCAAGGCCATGGCTGGGGCGACAAGTTTCTGCAAAAACTGGCCGTGACGGTGCACGAGGAGCCACTGCACACCTTGCTCGCCGACTTTGAGGTGCACGCCTTCCAGTTCACCGACCTGAGCCTGGTGCTGGTGCTCAAAGGCGTCAACCCCGCAGAACTCGACAACAGCGGTCTGGCACAGCGCCTGCATCAGGAGCTCAGCCTCAAAATGCATGGACTTTCCAACACAAGCCCTGCACCTGCGCTGGCCATGACCGTGGCCACGTGCGATGCCTCCCGCCACGCGGACGCGGCCTCTGCTTTGCGCGACCTCGGCCTGTATTTGCACGCCCATGGGAACGATCTTCGCAGCGTGAATTTTCTCCACACCAGTTTTGCCCATGTGGCGCAACGCGAAGTGCAGCTGCTCGCCAGCCTCGGCGAATGGATCGACAACAACAACCCGCCACTCGCCTACTTGCCCAAAGTCGATCTCCGCACACGCAAGGTGCTGGGAGCCGAAGCCTTGCTCCGCATGCGCGACGGCCTGGGACAACACGTTCCACCAGGGCAGGTCTTGGTGCTGGCGGCCAGGCACAAGCTGCTCCCCGCCTTTGAGTGGAGCACCATAGAGCGTGCCTGTCTCGATTACCAGCTGTGGTCGTCTACAGGGAATGCCCGCCATCTGTCGGTCAACATTTCGAGTGCTTCTCTTGTCACCGCGAACTTCGCCTTGAGGCTGACCCAACTGCTCAAGCGCCTCAATTTGCCACCTGAGGCTTTGATGCTGGAACTTACCGAATACGACCCTGTGCCCGATATCGACACCGTGCGTGACAACGTCCGACATCTCAACGCGCATGGCATCAAGCTTTCGCTGGATGATTTTGGCAGCGGCTACTCCGGGCTCTCGGTGCTGGCGCGTTTCCAGTTTTCCGAACTCAAAGTCGATCACACGATGATTGCCTTGATTGACAATGCCAGGATGCGATCGGCCATCGAACTCGCACTCGAATCAGCGCAGCGCTACAACACCACGTTTGTGGCTGAAGGCGTGGAAACATGGAGCCAGCTCGACGAATTGCTGTCACTGGGCATCACACAAGGCCAAGGTCACCTGTTCTCAAGAGAGTTGGGCATTGAAGCCTTGATGCAATTTGCCGAGAATGCCGAGGCCCGGTACGAGCACACCGACAGCCTGATGGCAGCATGAACCCAGGCCCGCGAGGAAGCGGGCCTGCCAGGCAAAACAAAAAGCCTGCAAGCTTTGAACTTGCAGGCTCTTTGAAGCTATGGCGGAGTGGACGGGACTCGAACCCGCGACCCCCGGCGTGACAGGCCGGTATTCTAACCAACTGAACTACCACTCCTGGTAGGCAGCATTCGCTGGTCAATTCACATCAACCAACCAAGCGCTACAACTTGGCGACCCTACGGGGATTCGAACCCCGGTACTCACCGTGAAAGGGTGATGTCCTAGGCCTCTAGACGATAGGGTCAAAACCTTGGACTGTTTCCAGTTATCTTCAAAAGCCTTGCGACTTCCGAAGCCTCGCATTCTAGCACGTAAAAACTGTGTTTTTCTGTGCTTTGTTGGTGGAGGTAAGCGGGATCGAACCGCTGACCTCTTGCATGCCATGCAAGCGCTCTCCCAGCTGAGCTATACCCCCAACAAACTCTGCGACGCTCGATCACTTTTTCATCCAGTTTTCACTGTTTGTCGTTGCGACCTAGCGAGCCTCAAATTATAGGGGAGTTTTTAAGCTTTTTGCAAGCGCGCATAAATTTTTTCGCGATCGTGCTGTTCAAGCACCGCATCCAGCGACGGCGTGTTGGGCGTGCCCATGACCAGCACACGCACCGGCATGGCCAGCTGCGGCATCTTCAGGCCATGTTCGGCCAGGGTTTCTTTGAGCGCGGCGGCAATCGATGCCTTGTCCCAGGCGCAAGCCTGCAGGCGCTGGGCGAGCGAGGCGATGGCGGGCTTGACGGCTTCGGTCACGTGCTGGGCCAGGTCCTCGGCCTTGGGCGTCACGTCGGTGTAGTGGGCCTGCGCCCAGTCGGCCAAGGCCACGGTGGTGTCGCAGCGATCTTTGTAAAGTGCGCACAGCGCAGGTAGGCGGACGTCGGCGGTGATGCCACGCTTGGCCAAGTGCTCGGCCACGAGTGGGGCGAGCACGTCGTTATCCAGAGCCTTGAGGTGCTGGGCATTGACCCAACGCAGCTTGGCTTCGTCGAAACGGCCGGCGCTGGTGCCCAGGTGATCGAGGTTGAACCACGCCAGAAACTGTTCGCGGCTGAAGATCTCGTCGTCGCCATGGCTCCAGCCCAGGCGGGCCAGGTAGTTGACCATCGCGTCGGGCAGGTAGCCTTCTTCGCGGTATTGGGTTACGGGTTTGGCGCCATTGCGCTTGCTCATCTTCTCGCCCTGCTCGTTGAGCACGGTGGGCAAATGGGCGTACACGGGCGGCTCTTTGCCCAAGGCGCGGAAGATGTTGATCTGGCGCGGCGTGTTGTTGACATGGTCGTCGCCCCGGATCACATGGGTGATGGCCATGTCGATGTCATCCACCACCACGCAGAAGTTGTAGGTGGGCGTGCCGTCGGGACGGGCGATCACGAGGTCGTCGAGTTCGTCGTTGCTGAACTCGACACGGCCCTTGACCTTGTCGTCCCAGGCCACCACGCCACCCTGCGGGTTCTTGAACCGCAGCACGGGCTTGACGCCATCGGGCACGGCGGGCAACACCTTGCCGGGCTCGGGCCGCCAGGTGCCGTCGTAGCGCGGTTTTTCCTTAGCTGCCATTTGGCGCTCACGCAGGGCGTCCAGTTCGGCCACGCTCATGTAGCAGGGGTAGACCAGACCTTGTTCCACCATCTCGGCCAGCACCGCCTTGTAGCGGTCCATGCGCTGCATTTGGTAGAACGGGCCTTCGTCGTGGTCCAGGCCCAGCCACTTCATGCCTTCGATGATCACATCCACGGCGGCCTGGCTGGAGCGCTCCAGATCGGTGTCTTCGATGCGCAGGATAAAAGTGCCACCGCTGGCGCGGGCAAAGGCCCACGGGTACAAAGCCGAGCGGATGTTGCCCAGGTGGATAAAACCGGTGGGCGAGGGAGCAAAGCGGGTGCGAACCGGGGTGGCGGACATGGAGGTCAAGGTCATGTTCAGAAACTGCTGAGGCCGCGGTCGAGGTCGGCGGTCACGTCGTCAAAATGTTCAAGGCCCACGGCCACGCGCACCAGCCCCTGGCCAATGCCGGCGGCTTGGCGTTGGGCCTCGGTGAGGCGGCCGTGCGAGGTGCTGGCGGGGTGGGCGCAGAGGGTCTTGGTGTCGCCCAGGTTGGTGGACAGGGACAGCACCTGCAGCGAGTCCAGCACACGGAAGGCGCGTTGACGCGCTTGGTCGGGATCGGACGCCTTGACGTCGAAGGACAAAACGGCGCCGCCCAAGCCCGATTGCTGCAACATCGCCAGCGCATGTTGCGGGTGGCTGGCCAGGCCGGGATAGTGGACGCGGGCCACGGCGGGGTGTGACTCCAGCCACTGCGCCAGCGCGAACGCCTTCTCGGTCTGGGCCTTCATGCGAATGTCCAGCGTTTCCAGGCCCTTGAGCACCACCCAGGCGTTGAAGGGCGCCAGCGTCATGCCGGCGCTCTTGAGCACGGGCAGGAATTTTTCGGTCACCAGTTGCTGGCTGGCGCACAAGGCACCGGCCATCACTCGGCCTTGGCCGTCCAGGTACTTGGTGCCGGAATGCATGACGATGTCGGCCCCGAAGCGCATGGGCTTTTGCAGGGCCGGCGTGGCAAAACAGTTGTCCACCGCCAGCAGTGCGCCGGCATTGTGGGCAATGTCGGCCAGGGCCTGAATGTCGCACACCTCGGTCAGCGGGTTGGTGGGCGTTTCGGCAAACAGCAAGCGGGTGTTGGGCTTCACCGCCGCTTGCCAGGCGCTCACGTCGGTCTGCGACACGAAGCTGGACTCGACGCCGAACTTGGCCAGGTCGGAGCCGATCAGCTTGATGGTGGAGCCGAACATGGACTGCGAACAGATCACGTGGTCGCCCGCCTTGAGCAGACCCATGCACATCATGAGGATGGCCGACATACCAGACGCGGTGGACAAACAGGCCTCGGCCCCTTCCATGGCCGCCAGGCGGCGCTCGAAGCTGGTCACCGTGGGGTTGCCGTAGCGACCGTAGGTGAATCCCTCCTCGTCACCGGCAAAACGGCGCGCCGAGGCTTCGGCGTTGGGCTGCACATAGCCGCTCGTGAGGTACAGGGCCTCGGAGTTTTCGCCATACTGCGAGCGCTCCACTGCTTCGCGCACAGCCAGGGTGTCGGGGTGCAAGGGGCGGGTCATCGATCAGCCTTCTTGGGAGTTGGGCAAAGCCAGGCGCGAGGTGTCGTCGTCGCCCTCTTCTGTGCCCACGCGCTTTTCGTTCAGGCGAACGATGTCGTCCGAGGTCACGTCGCCGGTCACATACACACCGTCAAAACACGAGGCGTCAAAGCCCGCCAGCGTGGGGTTGAGCGAGCCGATGGCCTTTTTCATCGCATCCACGTCCTGGTAGATCAGAGCGTCGCAACCGATGATCTGGCGGATTTCGTCCACCGTGCGACCGTGCGCCACCAACTCGCTTTTGGTCGGCATGTCGATGCCGTACACGTTGGGGTAACGCACCGGCGGCGCAGCGCTGGCCATGTAGACCTTGCGCGCACCGGCGTCGCGCGCCATCTGCACAATTTCCTTCGACGTGGTGCCACGCACGATGGAATCGTCCACCAACAACACGTTGCGGCCCTTGAACTCGCTGCCGATCACGTTGAGCTTCTGGCGCACCGACTTCTTGCGCACCGCCTGACCGGGCATGATGAAGGTGCGACCCACGTAGCGGTTCTTCACGAAGCCTTCGCGGTAGGGAATGCCCAGCAGCTGCGCCAGCTGCATGGCGCTGGGGCGGCTCGATTCGGGGATAGGGATGACCACATCGATTTCGTTGGGCGGCACGGTGGAGATCACACGCTTGGCCAAGGTCTCACCCATGTTCAGGCGGGCCTGGTAAACCGAGATGCCATCCAGCACCGAATCGGGCCGTGCCAGGTAGACAAACTCGAACACGCAAGGGTAGTGCTGCGGCGCATCGGCGCACTGCTGGCTGTGCAGTTGGCCATCAAGCGTGACAAACACCGCTTCGCCCGGCGCCACGTCGCGCTCGAACACAAAGCCCGCGCCTTCCAAGGCCACCGATTCGCTGGCCACCATGAAAGCGCCTTCGGCGTTGCGGCCGATACACAGCGGGCGGATGCCGAACGGATCGCGGAAGGCCAGCAATCCGTGGCCGGCAATCAGCGAGATGACGGCGTAAGAACCTTTGATGCGCTTGTGCACTGCACGAACGGCCTTGAACACATCGTCCACTTGCAGCGGCACACCTCGCGTGGACTTTTCGATTTCGTGCGCCACCACGTTGAGCAAGACCTCGGAATCGCTCTCGGTGTTGATGTGGCGGTGATCCGTCTGGAACAGCTCATGCTTGAGCGCGTGCGCGTTGGTGAGGTTGCCGTTGTGCACCAGCACCAGGCCAAAGGGCGCGTTGACGTAGAAGGGCTGGGCCTCTTCTTCGCTGAAGGCGTTGCCCGCCGTGGGGTAACGCACCTGGCCCAGCCCAGTGTTGCCAGGCAGGGCACGCATGTTGCGGGTGCGGAACACGTCGCGCACCATACCCTTGGCCTTGTGCATGAAGAATTTGCGGTCCAGCTGGGTGACGATGCCGGCCGCGTCCTGGCCACGGTGCTGCAGCAACAGCAAGGCGTCGTAAATCAGTTGATTGACAGGTGCGTTGTGAACAACGCCAACGATTCCACACATGGGGAGGGTCCTCAGGGGATGTAGGTAACCAGGGGTTCGGGCAACAGGGGGCGCAGGTTGTGCAAGGTGTGGCCCAGGGTTTGGGCCCCCATGGACTCGCGCCAAGCCTCGGCTTCGCGCAACGGCGTCATGACCACCACCAGGGCCACGGCCAGCAACACCACGGCACCCCGGAACAGGCCAAACAAAGCGCCCAAGGTGCGGTCGACCGGGCGCAAGCCCACGGATTCGACCAATTTCTTGACCAGCCAAGCCAGCAGGCCGGCCGCAAACGCGACCGCGACGAACACCAGCGCAAAACCGGCGGCGTAGCGCAAAGGCTCAGCCGCCTCGCCCAGCGGCAACCACTCGCCCACGGCCACCGCCCACCACTGCGCCAGCACAAACGCCGCCACCCAGCCGATCACCGAGAGCACCTCGTACAGCAGGCCACGCCAGGCACCGATGACAACCGAGATCAACAGCACCAGCAGCAGCAGCAGATCGACGGTGGCGATGTTCATGGGGCGGACCAGCGGGACGGCCAAGCCGTCACAGCGTGAGGATGGCCGTGGGCAGACCCAGGCCCTTGACCTTGTCGGCCGCTTTTTCGGCCTCGGCGCGGGTGCCGTAAGGGCCGATGCGCACGCGGATGCGTTCGCCGTCTGGCGTGTTGGCCACATGGGTGTAGGTCTTGAGGCCGGCGCGCTCCAGCTTTTGCCGGACTTCCTGCGCGCGCGCACGTTCGGCGTAGGCGCCCACCTGCACCACGATGCGCTCGACCGCCTTGTCCTCCAGCGCCGCCTGGGCGCGCGCGCCCTCGGTGGCATCGGGGCGGGCAGCCGATTTGGGTTCGGGTTTGGGCTCCGCCTTGGCCTCGGGTTTGACTTCGGGCTTGGGTTCCGGCTTGGCTTCCTGTTTGGGCTCGACCGGTGCCGGCTTGGGCACCGCGGCGGGCGCGGGTGGCGCGGCGGGTGCGCCTGCGGCCACCACCTGCTCGCGTTCGTCCAGGCTGTCTTTCACCGAGGCCGTGGCGTCGGGCTTGGGCGGTGCGGGCAAGGGCTTGGCGGCCTGGCGCGAGGGGATCTCGATGGGGATGTCCACCGCGATAGGGCGCGGCTGGGTATCGAACAACAGGGGAAAACCGACCACCCCCACCAGCACCAGCACCGCCGCGCCGATGAGCCGGTGGCGTGCGCGCCGGCGCACGGCGTCCAGGCTTTCGGGAGCGGCGGCAACGCCCTGGCTGACGGAACGGGACTTGGACATGGGTTTGCGTGGAAGCCGCGGGAGGAAATCGAAGGCGCCGGGGTCAGGCCGCCAGATGCGGAGCCGTCAGGCGCGGCACACCCGCTTGCAACACCCCGCCGACCGTGTAGAACGAACCGAAGACCACGATTCTATCAGCGGGGTCTGCCTTGGCCACCGCTGCGTCCAGCGCCGCTTGGGGGTTGGCGTGGGTGGAGACGGGCACGTTTTTGCCCTTGGCCAAGCCTGCGTCGTTCCACGCCGCCAGCAGTTGGGCGGCGGGTGCGGCGCGGGGCGACGGCAGGTCGGTGAAGTACCAGCGGTCCATCAGCGGTGCGACGCGCGCCAGCATGGGCGCCAGGTCCTTGTCGGCCATGGCGCCGAAGACGGCGTGGGTGGTGGGGTAGAAGCCCATCGCGTCCAGGTTTTCGGCCAGGGCGGCCACCGAATGCGGGTTGTGGGCCACGTCCAGCACCAAGGCCGGCTGGCCGGGCACGATCTGGAAGCGCCCCGGCAGGTCCACCATGGCCAGGCCGTTGCGCACCGCCTGCGCCGTCACCGGCAGGCGCGGGCGCAGCGCTTCGAGCGCGGCGAGCACGCCCGAGGCGTTGACCAGTTGATTGGCGCCACGCAACGCCGGGTAGGCCAGCCCGGCATAGCGGCGCCCGCCATGGCTGGGGTGCATGGCCCAACCCCATTGTTGGCGGTCACCTGCAAAGTGGAAGTCGGCACCGATGCGCCACAGCGGCGCGTCGATCTCGCGGGCGCGGTCGATCACGCTCTGGGGCGGCATCGGGTCGCTGAGCACCACGGGGCGGCCGGTGCGCATGATGCCGGCCTTCTCGTAGCCAATGGCCTCGCGGTCAGCCCCCAGCAGATCGGTGTGGTCGAGGTCGATGCTGGTGATGACGGCACAGTCGGCATCGACGATGTTGACCGCGTCCAGCCGCCCGCCCAGGCCCACCTCAAGCACCACCACGTCCAGCGGCTGGCGCGACAGGGTGAGCAGGATGGCCAGGGTGGTGAACTCGAAATAGGTGAGCACGATGGGCGCGCCGTCCAGGCGGGCACGCTCCACGTCGGCAAAGGCCGGCAACAGCTCCACCGCGGCGATGGACTGCCCCAGCACGCGGCAGCGCTCTTCAAAATGCACCAGGTGCGGCGAGGTGTAGACACCGGTGCGGTAGCCCGCCTGCTGGCAGATGGCTTCCAGCATGGCGCAGGTGGAGCCCTTGCCGTTGGTGCCGGCGACGATGACCACGGGCACCTCAAACCGCAAACCCGCACCGCCATTGAGGCGCTGCGCCACCTCGCGCACACGGTCGAGCCCGAGGATGATGCCCTGCTGGCCCTTGGGGTGTTGGCGTTCGCAGTGGGCCAGCCAGTCGGCCAGGGTGTCGGGGAGCGGTGCAGCGGCGGTGGTCATCCTCCGATTTTCGCAGGCCGGCCAAGGCCGCGCCGGATACGGGACAATCCTCAGATGATCACCCTCTACGGCATCCCCAACTGCGACACCGTGAAAAAGGCCCGCACCTGGCTGACGGAGCACGGCGTCGAACACGTTTTCCACGACTTCAAAAAACAGGGCGTGCCTGAGGCCGCGCTGGACCACTGGCTGACCGCCGCGGGCTGGGAAACCGTGCTCAACCGCAAAGGCACGAGCTGGCGCCAGCTCGACGATGCCACCCGCGCCGCCGTCACCGATGCCGCCACCGCCCGCACCGTGATGCTGGCACAACCCAGCACCATCAAACGCCCGGTGGTGCAATGGGCCGACGCGGTGACCGTGGGCTTCAAGGCCGAGGACTGGGAAGCCCGAATCTAAAATGTCGGATTTTTCCGCCCACACCCACCCATGACCACCACCACCCTCGACGGCGTGTCCGTCAACACCCAGGCCAGCGTCTACTTCGACGGCAAATGTGTCAGCCACGGCGTCACCTTCGCCGACGGCACCAAAAAATCGGTGGGCGTGGTGCTGCCCGCCACCCTCACCTTCAACACCGGCGCGCCTGAAATCATGGAATGCGTGGCCGGTGGCTGCGAGTACAAGCTCAAGGGCAGCGACACCTGGGTCAAGTCGGGTCCGGGCGAAAAATTCAGCGTCCCCGGCAACAGCAGCTTCGACATCCGCGTGACCGAGGCCTACCACTACATCTGCCACTTCGGCTAATCATCGTTTTTCCACCATGGCCACCATCCTGCAAAACCTGCCCAAAGGGCAAAAAGTCGGTATCGCTTTCTCGGGCGGTCTGGACACCTCCGCCGCCCTGCTGTGGATGAAACAAAAGGGCGCCGTGCCCTACGCCTACACCGCCAACCTGGGCCAGCCCGATGAAGCGGACTACGACGAGATCCCGCGCAAGGCCATGGAATACGGTGCCGAGCAGGCCCGTCTGGTGGACTGCCGTACCCAGCTGGCGCACGAAGGCATTGCCGCCATCCAGTGCGGCGCCTTCCACATCAGCACCGGTGGCATCACCTACTTCAACACCACCCCGCTGGGCCGTGCCGTGACCGGCACCATGCTGGTGGCGGCCATGAAGGAAGATGACGTCAACATCTGGGGCGACGGCAGCACCTTCAAGGGCAACGACATCGAGCGTTTCTACCGCTACGGCCTGCTGACCAACCCGGCGCTGAAGATCTACAAGCCCTGGCTGGATCAGCAGTTCATCGACGAGCTGGGTGGCCGCGCCGAGATGTCCGCCTTCCTGAATGCCAACGGCTTTGGCTACAAGATGAGCGCCGAAAAAGCCTACAGCACCGACAGCAACATGCTGGGCGCGACGCACGAGGCCAAGGATCTGGAGCACCTGAACAGCGGCATCCGCATCGTCAACCCGATCATGGGCGTGGCCTTCTGGAAGCCTGAAGTCGAAGTGAAGGCCGAAGAAGTGACGGTGCGCTTCGAAGAAGGCCAGCCGG
>DASUIK010000135.1:0-10275 GCA_036279795.1 Burkholderiaceae bacterium
GTGTTCGACAGGATGGAGGCCGTGTGGCCACGCTGGAAGCCCAGGCTGAACAGGCCGCCCGCGATCTCCTGCACCGCCGCGCCGACTTCGCGCCAGGTCATCGCGTGCCAGATGCCCAGCACCTTTTGGCGCAGCCAGACCTTGTCACCTCGCTGCTCGACCGCATTCCAGAATACAGCCGGGATCGTGTCGCCCGGCACGGCAATGCCGGTGGCGGGCTGGATGGCGTCGAGGTTCCAGAGATTGCTCATCGTGCCGTCCTCAGCGCCAGGTCTTCTTCTTCTTCCACCGCCGCTCGCCGCGCACGCCGGCTTCCTTCATGCCGAGGTAGAACTCCTTGATGTCCTCCTTCTCGCGCAGGCGGTCGCAGTTGTCCTCCATCACGATGCGGCCGTTCTCCAGCACGTAGCCGTAGTCGGCGGCATTGAGCGCCATGTTGGCGTTCTGCTCGACCAGCAGGATCGTCGTGCCGCGTTCGCGGTTGATGCGCACGACGATCTCGAATATCTCCTTGGTTAGCTTCGGGCTGAGGCCCAGGCTGGGTTCGTCGAGCAGGATCAGGTCGGGGTTGGCCATGAGCGCGCGGCTGATGGCGAGCATCTGTTGCTGCCCGCCCGAGAGCAGACCGGCATCCTGCGCGGCACGCTCGCGCAGGATGGGGAAGTAGTCGAACACCATTTCGATGTCGCGCGCCACGCCATCGCGGTCGCTGCGGGTGTAGGCACCCATGAGCAGGTTGTCGCGCACGCTCAGCAGCGGGAACACCTCGCGGCCCTCGGGCACGTGCATCAGGCCTTGTTGCACGATGTGGGCCGGGTCCTGGGCCGTGATGTTCTCGCCCTTGAATTCGATGGAGCCCTTGCGTGGGTCGATGATGCCGCTGATGGTTTTGAGGATGGTGGTCTTGCCCGCGCCGTTGCTGCCCAGCACGGTAGCGATTTCGCCGCGGCGCACCTGCAGGCTCACACCGCGGATGGCTTTGATCGGGCCGTAGGCGCTCTCGACGTTGAGCAGCTTCAACACGGCGTTGTCGGTGATCGGGGCCGTCATGCGGGGGCTCCTGAGTGGTTTTCGCGGCGCAGGTTGGACACGTCATCGATGGTGCCCAGGTAGGCCTCGATCACGCCCGGATCTCGCTGCACTTCGGCCGGCGTGCCGGTGGCCAGTTCGGCACCCATGCTCATGGCCAGCACACGGTCGGAGACCTTGGACACCAGGCCCATGTCGTGCTCCACCATCAGCACGGTGATGCCCAGCTCGTCCTTGATGTCGGTGATCCAGAAGGCCATGTCGTCGGTTTCCTCCACGTTCAGGCCGGAGGAGGGCTCGTCGAGCAGCAAGAGCTGAGGCTCCGTGCACAGGGCGCGTGCCAACTCCACCACCTTGCGCACGCCATAGGGGAGTCCCGCCACCATGGACTCGCGGTGGTGCTGCAGGTCCAGCAGTTCGATGACCTGCTCCACCTTCTCGCGCGCTTCGATTTCGGCCGCACGTGTCTTGCCGGTGAAGAAAATCTCGCTCCACAGCCCAGTGCGCCGGTGGGTGTGGCGTCCGATCAGCAGGTTCTGCAGCACCGTGGCATGCTCGAACAGCTCGATGTTCTGGAAGGTGCGTGCGATGCCCAGCTTGGCGATTTCGTGCGGCGCTTTGTCGGTCAGGCGCAGCATGCCATTGGGCCCAGCGTAGTCGATGGTGCCGCTGGTGGGCGTGTAGATGCGGCTGATCAGGTTGAACACCGTCGTCTTGCCGGCGCCGTTGGGGCCGATCAGCGTGAACACCTCGCCGCGCTTGACGTTGAAGCTCACGTTGTTGACGGCCAGCACGCCACCAAAGCGCACGCTGAGGTTCTGGGCCGAGAGAAGGATGTCGTTGCTCATGGTGTGGGCATCATTTCAGTCGGTCGGACTTCTGGAAGCTCTTCTGGCGTTTGAACATACCGCGACGGTAGAAGGGGAAGAGCTGGAAGTAGGTGCGGATCTTGAGCCACCGGCCGTACAGCCCCATGGGCTCGAACAGCACAAAGGCCACCAGCACCAGGCCATAGACGGTGCCTTGCAACCCGGTGGCCTGGCCGATGGAAGGGGGCAGGAAGTCCTTGGCCTGCGCGATCAACTGGGGCATCACGATGAGGAAGATGGCGCCAAAGAACGCGCCGTGGATGGAGCCCAGGCCGCCGATCACCACCATCAGCAGCAGGTCGATGGACTGGATGATGCTGAACTGCTCGGGCGACAGAAACTGGATCTTGTGGGCGTAGAGCGCGCCGCCCAGGCCCGCCAGTGCAGCCGAGAGCGCGAAGCTCAGCGTCTTGTAGCGGGCAATGTGGATGCCCATGCTCTGGGCCGAGATTTCTGAGTCGCGGATGGCCACAAATGCGCGGCCCGTGGGCGAGCGCATGAGGTTGACGATGGCCAGCGTGGCCCCGACGCACAACACGAGGCACAGGCCATAGAACTCGGTGGTGCTGTCCAGCTCCCAGCCAAAGAGCTTGGGCGAATGCACGTGCAGGCCCGCGTTGCCACCCGTGACCTTTTCCCAGCGTGCCATCACCTCTTCGACGATGAAGCCGAAGGCCAGCGTGGCCATGCCCAGGTAAATGCCCTTGACGCGCAGCGCCGGCAAGCCCACCACCATGCCCACAGCAGCCGACAGCAAAGCGGCGCAAGCCAAGGCCAGGGGGAAGGGCAGACCGGCGTTGACCAGCACCGCTTGGGTGTAGGCGCCCACGCCCAGAAAAGCCGCGTGCCCGAGTGAGAACAGCCCGGTGAAGCCGGCCAACAGCATCAGGCCCAGGCCCACGATGGCGTAGATCAACACAAAGGTCAGCTGGGCGAGCCAGTATTCGTCTACCAGCCAGGGGGCGGTGAGCATGAACAGCACCAGCAGACCGTACCAAAAGACGTGGCCTCCGTGTTTGGCCAGCCGGATGTCCTGGTCGTAGTCGGTTTTGAAGATGAATCGCATGGGTTCAGACTTTCTTGCGCAGCTTCTCGCCGAACAGGCCGTTGGGCTTGAGCACCAGCATCAGCAACACCACGATGTAGGGGGCGATGTCCTTGAAGCCTTCGGGGAGGTAAAAGCCCGACATCGCCTCGACGATGCCGATGATCAGCCCACCCACGATGGCCCCTGGCAAGCTGGTGAAGCCGCCCACCACCGCAGCCGGGAAGGCCTTCAGGCCGATGAAGCCCATGTTGGCGTGCACGAAGGTGATGGGGGCCAGCAGCAAGCCGGCCACCGCCGCCACGCCGGCGGCGAGGCCCCACACCAGGCCGTTGAGCCGCTTGACCGGGATGCCCATGTAGTACGCAGCCAGCTGGTTTTGCGACGAGGCCTGCATGGCGATGCCGAGCTTGCTGTACTTGAACATGGCGAACAGCAGGCCACACAGCACGGCGGTGGCGCCAATCACCACCAGCTGTTCGGCCGCGATGACGGCCGTGCCGATGTTGAGCACCTGCCCCGCGTAGGGCACGGGCAGGGTGTGCGTGTCGGTGCCCACGTCGGGAATCATGGTGATGAGCCCACGCGCCACGTAGCCCACGCCAATGGTCAGCATCACGATGGAAAACGCGGGCTGGCCGAGGATGGGGCGGATGACCAGCCGCTCCAGAGCGAAGCCAAAAATCATCATGGCCGCGATGGCACTGACCACCCCGAGCCAGAAGGGAAAGCCCAGGGCCGTGGTGGCGGCCAGGCCTGCAAACGCCCCCACCATCATGAGGTCTCCCTGGGCGAAACTCACCGTTTCGGTGGCTTTGTAGATCAGCACAAAACCCAGGGCGATCAATCCGTAGATACATCCCTGAGCTGCGCCGCTGATCAGCAGTTGCAGCAGTTGCACACGTCTCTCCTTGCTTGAGGGTGCGTGAGTTATAGCGGTAAGCTTCTGGTCAGCTGCTAGGGTTCTTCCCCATGTCGAGTCGCCCAGGTGCCAGGTGACGCGAGCCGTGTTGAGTCAGCACTCTTTTTCGCTCCCGATCGGGGGCCATGCAATCACCATGCCCACAACCATCCACGCACCAAGTCAGAGCGTCCACACCGAATGTTTCGGGCCTGTGACGTTGGTGACCCTCAACCGCCCCGAGGTGCGCAATGCGGTGGACGACGCCACCGCACGCGCGCTGTTCGATGCCTTCGTGGCTTTCGACGACGACCCCGAGGCGCGGGTGGCCGTGTTCCATGGTGACCATGGCCACTTTTGTGCCGGCTGGGATTTGCAGCAGGGCGCGGCGTTGGCGCAGCAGGGGACGAACGCGGCGCACACGCTGGCCCAGCGGCTGGACTTCGATTTCGCTGACGCGCGTGCGCTTGGCCCCATGGGTCCGTCGCGCCTGCTGTTGTCCAAGCCCGTCATCGCGGCCGTGTCGGGCGCCGCTGTGGCGGGTGGCATGGAGCTGGCCCTGTGGTGTGACCTGCGCGTGATGGAGGCCGATGCCTATTTCGGTGTCTACTGCCGTCGCTTTGGTGTGCCCCTGATCGACGGTGGCACGGTGCGTCTGCCGCGCCTCATCGGCATGGGGCACGCGATGGACCTCATCCTGACCGGCCGCAAGGTCGAGGCCGAAGAAGCCCGGCAGATGGGCCTGGCCAACCGCGTGGTGCCCAGCGGCACGGCGCGCGAGGCGGCCATCGCGCTGGCGCAGCAACTGGCGGCCTTTCCGCAGGCCACCTTGCGCGCCGACCGCTTGAGCGCCTACCAGCAATGGGACTTGCCCCTGCCGCAAGCCCTGCACCAGGAGTGGGCGCGTGGGCGGGATTGCCTTGCCGATGCGCTGGCGGGTGCCACGCGCTTCACCGACGGCGCGGGGCGGCACGGCCAGTTCTGAAGCTGTCCGCTGCGGGCGGTGAGGAGTGGACCGCTGGTAGCCTCTTCAAGGCCCTAGCATGTCTACATGGAAACCAACGAGGCGAGCGGTGGTGTGCTGGTGTTGCAGCACACCTTTGAAGACGGGCCAGGCTACCTGGGCCAGTGGCTGGACGAACAAGGCCTGCGCTGGCACGCACCCTGTGCCGAAGCGGGGCAGGCCTACCCCGCCACCGTGCGGGGCTACCGCGCTTTGGCGGTGCTGGGCGGCGCCTGGAGCGCCAACGACGAGCGCCCCAGCTTGCGTCAGGCCGAGGCCCTGATTCGCGAAGCCGATGCGTTGGGCATCCCGGTGCTGGGCCATTGCCTGGGCGGGCAGTTGTTGGCCCGGGCGCTCGGGGGCCGTGTTGAAACCCTGCCAGAGCCGGAAATCGGCTGGCTGCCCATCGCGGTGGCGCACAGCGCCGCGGCCCAGGCTTGGCTGGGGCCGCCGGGCCCGGCCACGGTGTACCAATGGCATTACGACAGCTTTGTGGCGCTGCCGCCAGGCGCGCAGGTGTTGGCCGGTTCTGCGGTGTGCGCCCACCAGGCGTTTGCCTTGCGTCAGCATCTGGGCATGCAATTCCACATTGAGATCACGCCTGCCAAAGTGGACGACTGGCTTGCCCACCCCGGTGCGGGTTACGCGCCGGCCTTGGCCCGTTGCCCGCACAGTGTTCAGAGCGACCCCGACATGCGGGCCGCGACGGTCCGGCACCTGGCTGGTAGCCAGGCCATGGCCCGCCACATCTACGCCCGCTGGCTCCAGCGGGGCGTGATCAGCGCGACTTGATCAACGGGGGATGGGGCGTGGCCGGCCCTCGTCGTCGATGGCCACATAGGTCAGGCTGGCCTCGGTCACCTTGACGTACTGGCCCTGCGAGCGGAAGCGCTCCGCATAGACCTCCACCTGCACCGTGATGGAGGTGCGGCCCACCCGGGTGACGCTTGAGAAAAAGCTCAGGATGTCGCCCACGCGCACCGGCTGCTTGAAGATGAACTCGTTGACCGCCACCGTGGCCATGCGGCCCTGCACGTGGCGCGCCGGCAGCACCGAGCCCGCCAAGTCCACCTGCGCCATCACCCAGCCGCCGAAGATGTCGCCGTTGCCATTGGTGTCGGCCGGCATGGGAATGACCTTGAGCACCAGTTCTTTGTCCACCGGCAAGGGCACTGGGTTGATGATGGGGAGCGGGTCGTTGGACATGGGCACAATCGGCAAACAAAAAAGATCACGGATTGTCACCTATGCGCGCTTTTTCGCCATCACACAGCGGCCCCTCGCCGACACCCGCGCCCGGCCAGAAGGGACGATCGGACTGGGCCACGCTGCAGCGGCTGTTGCCTTACCTTTGGCGCTACAAGTGGCGCGTCATTTTGGCCCTGTCGTTCATGGTGGGTGCCAA
This sequence comes from Burkholderiaceae bacterium, assembly GCA_036279795.1. GTDB lineage: Bacteria > Pseudomonadota > Gammaproteobacteria > Burkholderiales > Burkholderiaceae_C > Hydrogenophaga. Next base: position 6,253 of record DASUIK010000135.1, read on the forward strand.
GGCCGCCAACGTGGGTGTGCCCCTGCTGCTCAAAAAGCTCGTGGACGCCATGAACATCGTGCCCGGCAGCGCCCAGGCCATGCTGGTCGTGCCGGTGGGGCTGTTGGTGGCCTACGGCTTGCTGCGGTTTTCCACCAGCCTGTTCACCGAGCTGCGCGAGCTGGTGTTTGCCAAGGCCACCGAAGGGGCCACCCGCAGCATCGCGCTGGAGGTTTTCGGCCATCTGCACGCGCTCAGCCTGCGCTTTCACTTGGAGCGCCAGACCGGTGGCATGACCCGCGACATCGAGCGCGGCACACGCGGCGTGCAGTCGCTCATCTCCTATTCGCTCTACAGCATCTTCCCAACGCTGATCGAGGTGGCGTTTGTGTTGGCGGTGCTGGGCACCAAGTTCGATATGTGGTACGTCTGGATGACGCTGGGTGCGCTGGTGCTCTACATCGGCTTCACCGTCTGGATCACCGAGTGGCGCACGCAGTTTCGTCGCCGGATGAACGAGATCGAATCGCAGAGCCAGACCAAGGCCATCGATTCGCTGCTCAACTACGAAACCGTCAAGTACTTCAACAACGAAGCCTTCGAGGCCCGCCGCTACGACGAAAGCCTGGAGAAGCTGCGCCGCGCGCGCATCAAGAGCCAGACCACGCTGTCCCTGCTCAACACGGGGCAGCAGCTCATCATCGCGGTGGCCCTGGTGGCCATGCTGTGGCGCGCCACACAAGGTGTGGCCAACGGCAGCATGACGCTGGGCGATCTGGTCATGATCAACGCTTTCATGATCCAGCTCTACATCCCCTTGGGTTTTCTGGGCGTGTTGTACCGCGAGATCAAGCAGAGCCTGACCGATCTCGACAAGATGTTTGTGCTGTTGGAAAAAGAGCGCGAAATTGCCGACGCGCCTGGTGCGCCTGACCTGCGGCTGGACGGCCCACCCACGGTGCGTTTTGAAGAGGTGCGCTTCAGCTACGAGCCCGCTCGCGAAATCCTGCATGGCATCAGTTTCGAGATCCCAGCGGGCAAGACCGTCGCCGTGGTGGGGCCGTCGGGTTCGGGCAAGTCCACGCTCGCGCGCCTGCTCTACCGCTTCTACGACGTGAACGAAGGTCGCATCACGATCGGGGGGCAAGACGTGCGGCAAGTCACCCAGGCCAGTGTGCGACACGCCATCGGCATCGTGCCGCAGGACACGGTGCTGTTCAACGACAGCATCGAATACAACATCCTTTATGGCCGGCCTGATGCCGGGCACGACGCGGCGGTGCAGGCCGCGCAGGCGGCCCACATCCACGACTTCATCAGCCGCCTGCCGCAGGGCTACGCCACCACGGTGGGCGAGCGCGGGCTCAAGCTGTCGGGCGGCGAAAAGCAGCGCGTGGCCATCGCCCGCACGCTGCTCAAGAACCCGCCCATCGTGATTTTTGATGAGGCCACGTCGGCACTGGACTCGGCCAACGAACGCGCCATCCAGGGTGAGTTGAAAAGCGCGGCGCGCAACAAGACCTCGCTGGTCATCGCCCACCGCCTGTCCACCGTGGTCGATGCGCACGAGATCATCGTGCTGGAACACGGCCACATCGTCGAGCGTGGCACCCACGCCGAACTGGTGGCGCGCGGCGGCGTCTACGCCGGCATGTGGGCTTTGCAGCAAAGCGGCACCGAGTGAGCCCTGGCGCCGCCTGGCGTCAGGTGGGCATGCGTCCGTGGCGCTCGAAGGCGCTGTGCCACGAGAGCGCCTCGTCCAGCAGGTGGGGTGTGTGCAGGCCGCCGCGGCCTGCGCGGGCCTCGTGCTCAGAGCGGGCCACGTAGTCGCGCAGCGCCGGCTTGAAGTCCGGGTGCGCGCAGCGTTCAATCACCACCTGGGCCCGTTGGCGGGGCGCCAAGCCGCGCAGGTCGGCCAGGCCTTGCTCGGTCACCACGATCTGCACGTCGTGCTCGGTGTGGTCCACGTGGCTGACCATGGGCACGATGCAGGAAATGGCGCCCCCTTTGGCGGTGGAAGGCGTCATGAACAAGGAGAGGTAGGCGTTGCGCGCGAAATCGCCCGAGCCACCGATGCCGTTCATGATGCGCGTGCCCATCACGTGGGTGGAGTTGACGTTGCCGTAGAGGTCGGCTTCGATCATGCCGTTCATGGAGATCACGCCCAAGCGGCGGATCACTTCGGGGTGGTTGCTGATTTCTTGCGGGCGCAGCACGATGCGCTCGCGGTAGTACGTCAGATTGTCCAGAAATTCCTTCATGCCATCAGGACTCAGGGACAGCGCGGTGGCCGAGGCGCTGGCCATCTTGCGCGAGCGCAGCATCGTCAGCATGCCGTCCTGCAGCACCTCGGTGTAACCGGTGAGTCCGTGGAACGGGCCGTCGTTGAGGCCTTCCATCACCGCGTTGGCGATGTTGCCCACGCCCGATTGCAGCGGCAGCAGTTCGGGCGGCAGGCGTCCGCGCTTCACCTCGTGCTGCAGGAAATCGATGATGTGACCGGCGATCTGGCGCGAGGCTTCGTCGGGCGGCGTGAAGGCGCTGTTGCGGTCGGGGTGGTTGGTCTCCACGATGGCCACGATCTTGGCCGGGTCGCAGCGCAGGTGGGGCTCACCGATGCGCTCGCCCGGCTGCGTCAGCGGGATGGGCTTGCGGTGCGGCGGGCGCTCGGTGCCGTAGTAGATGTCGTGCATGCCATCCAACCCCAGGGGCTGGGCGCTGTTGACCTCCAGGATCACCTTGTCGGCCAAGTCCAGCCAGGTCTTGTTGTTGCCCACCGAAGACGAGGGGATGAGGCTGCCGTCTTCGCGGATGCCGGCCACCTCCACCACCGCCACATTGAGCTTGCCGAGAAAGCCAAACCACACGAACTGCGCCACGTGCGAGAGGTGGATGTCGATGTAGTCCATCTGCCCGCTGTTGATCTTGCTGCGGCAGGTGGGGTCCGACTGGTAGGGCAGGCGCAGCTCGATGCCACCCACCTGGGCCAGGGCACCGTCCAGCTCGGGCGCGGTGGACGCGCCGGTCCACACGCCGATGCGGAATTCGTGGCCGGCGTCGTGCTGGCGCTGGATGTGACGGGCCAGCGCGGTGGGCAGCTGTTTGGGGTGCCCGGAGCCGGTGAAGCCGCTCATGCCGACATGGTCGCCATGCTGGATGAAGGTGGCGGCCGCATCGGCGGACATGATCTTTTGACGCAGGCCGGGGTGGGCGATGCGGGAAGCAACGGACATGGACTCTCCGATAAGGGTAAACCCTAGGAAGTCGGCGATATTAGCCCATCGTTGATGCTGCATTGCAGCATATCAAGCCTGGTTTTACCCATGCGGGACACGCATAATGGGCCGCCATGGAAACCAAATGGCTGGAAGATTTCGTCAGTCTGGCGGAGACGCGCAGCTTCAGCCGCTCGGCCCAGTTGCGCCACGTCACGCAGCCCGCGTTCTCGCGCCGCATCCAGTCGCTGGAAGCCTGGGCGGGCACCGATCTGGTGGACCGCTCCAGCTACCCCACGCGGCTCACCCCGGCTGGGCAGACGCTGTACGAGCAGTCGCTGGACATCCTGCAAGCCTTGCAGTCCACCCGCACCATGTTGCGCTCGCACACGGCGGCGGCGCAGGACGTGATCGAGTTCGCCGTCCCGCACACCTTGGCCTTCACCTTTTTCCCCGCGTGGCTCTCTGGCCTGCGCGAGGCGTGTGGCCCGGTCAAGACGCGCCTGATCGCCTTGAATGTGCACGATGCCGTGATGCGCATGGTGGAAGGCAGTTGCGATCTGCTGATCGCCTACCACCACGCCTCACAGCCCATTCAGCTGGACACCGACCGCTACGAAATGCTGCCCCTGGGCCGCGAGACGCTGGCGCCCTATGTGAAGCCGAACGCCGACGGCGAGCCCTTGTACCGCCTGCCCGGCCAGGCCAGCCAGCCCTTGCCTTACCTGGCCTATGCGCCGGGGGCTTACCTGGGGCGTGTGGTGGAATTGCTGCTGAAACAATCGGGTGCGGCCACATGGCTCGACCGGGTCTACGAAACCGACATGGC
>DASUIK010000136.1:0-2381 GCA_036279795.1 Burkholderiaceae bacterium
GAAACCCTGCGCCACCTTGGCCGACTCGGGCGCCACCGCCACCGGGTTGCTGTTGTAAACGATAAGCGCCTCGATGCGGGGCCCGAACTCGCGCGAGGCGGGGCGCAGCAGGTCGTCACCGATGGTGCTCATGTTGATGGTGCGCGGGCGCCGTCCTGCCAGCAAGTCGGGCCGCTGCAAGGCGGCGCGCTGGATGGGAAACTGGCTGGAGCTGCTCAGCAACAAGCCTCCTGCGCGGTGGCGCCACGCGCCCACCAGCGCGGGCAGGCAGGCCACGGCGCGCACCGCGTTGCCGCCGCCGCGCACGCGTTGCATGCCGTAGTTCAGGCGGATGGCCACCGGTTCGCCACGGCGCGCAGTTTCGCCGTAGTCGCGCGCCAGTTGGCGTATCTGCTCTACCGGCACGCCACACACTTCAGCGGCGCGTTCGGGCGGCCACTCCAGCGCCCGTGTGCGCAAGGCGTCCCAGCCCTCGGTGTGGCGGGCGATGTAATCGTGGTCCAGCCAGTCGTGGCTGATCAGCTCGTGCATCAGCGCCAGGGCAAGGGCCGCATCGGTGCCCGGCAGCAGGGCGATGTGCTCGTGACATTTCTCGGCGGTTTCGGTCTTGCGCGGGTCGATGCAGACCAGGCGCGCGCCGTTGCGTTTGGCCTGTTGGGCCAGGCGCCAGAAATGCAGGTTGCTGCCGATCGAATTGCTGCCCCAGATCAGGATCAGCCTGCTCTCAGCAAAAAACTGCACCTTCATGCCCACCTTGCCACCGTAGGTGTGGGTGAGCGCTTCGGCCCCGGCGCTGGCGCAAATGGTGCGGTCCAGCAGCGAGGCGCCCAGTCGGTGGAAAAAGCGCGCCGCCATGCCGTCGCCCTGCACCAGGCCCATGGTGCCCGCGTAGCTGTAAGGCAGGATGGCTTCGGGGTTTTTGCTGGCGATGATCTGCAGCCGGGTGGCGATGGCGTTGAGCGCCTCGTCCCAGCCCACGCGCTCGAACCGCCCGCTGCCCTTGGGCCCCACACGCTTCATCGGGTGCAGCAGGCGTTCGGGGTGGTAGCTGCGTTCGGTGTACTTGGACACCTTGGCGCACAGCACCCCGTCGGTCATGGCGTGCTGCGGGTTGCCCGCGACCTTGACCGCGACACCATTCTCCACCGTGGTGAGCAAGGCGCAGGTATCGGGACAATCGTGCGGGCAGGCGCCACGCACCACCACCGGGGCAGCAGGGGACAGTGAGGTACTCATGCGCCACATTGTGCCGTGGGGACATAGGTAACGCCACGGCTGCGCCCAGGGTCCGACACTGCTACGATGTTTCTTTACACCTCAACGACCTTGAGCCCATGAAACTCATCGACAGCATCGTGACCCAGGCCGCCGGCATTGCCGCCGTGCGACGCGAAATCCACGCCCACCCCGAACTGTGTTTTCAGGAAGTGCGCACCGCCGACCTGGTGGCCGCCAAGCTGACCGAATGGGGCATCCCCATCCATCGGGGCCTGGGCACCACAGGTGTGGTGGGCATCGTCAAAGGACGTGACGGAGGCGCCTGTGGCCGCGCCGTGGGCTTGCGCGCCGACATGGACGCTCTGCCCATGCAGGAGTTCAACACCTTCGCACACGCCAGCAAGCATGCCGGCAAGATGCACGCTTGTGGCCACGACGGCCACACCGCCATGCTGCTGGCAGCCGCCCAACACTTTGCCAAACACCGCGACTTCGACGGCACCGTTTACCTGATCTTCCAACCAGCGGAAGAAGGCGGCGGCGGCGCGCGCGAGATGATCAAGGAAGGCCTGTTCGAGCAGTTCCCCATGCAAGCCGTTTTTGGCATGCACAACTGGCCTGGCGCGGCCGTGGGCACGTTTGCAGTGAGCCCCGGCCCGGTCATGGCGTCCAGCAACGAATTCAAGATCACCATCCGGGGCAAAGGCAGCCACGCCGCCCTGCCTCACAACGGCATCGACCCGGTGCCGGTGGCCTGCCAGATGGTGCAAGCCTTCCAGACCATCATCAGCCGCAACAAGAAGCCGGTGGACGCGGGCGTGATCTCGGTGACCATGATCCACGCTGGCGAGGCCACCAACGTGGTACCCGACAGCTGCGAGCTGCAAGGCACCGTGCGCACCTTCACGCTGGAGGTGCTGGACCTGATTGAAAAGCGCATGGAAGAGATTGCCCGTCACACCTGCGCGGCGTTTGACGCCGAGTGCGAATTCGAATTCGTGCGCAACTACCCGCCCACCGTAAACAGCGCGGCCGAGGCCGATTTCGCCCGCCAAGTGATGGCTGGCATCGTGGGCGAGGCCAACGTGCAAGTACAGGAACCCACCATGGGAGCCGAAGACTTTGCCTACATGCTGCAGGCCAAACCCGGCGCCTATTGCTTC
>DASUIK010000137.1:0-16418 GCA_036279795.1 Burkholderiaceae bacterium
GTACCCGGACATCCACATCGAGCTGACGCTGAGCGAGGCCCCGGTGGACTTGCGCCGCAGCCAGATCGACATCGATTTCCGCATCTCACCGCCGGTGGAAGCCGGGGTCAAGCGCCGCATGCTGTTCCAGAGCGAGCGCTACCTTGTGGCCGCCCCCAGCTACCTGGCCGGCAAAGCCGCCTTGCAGCGCCCCGAAGACATCCTCGCGCACGATTGCCTGGCTTACCAACGTCCCGGCGACGAATACACCTGGTTGTTCAAGCAAAACGAACAACTCAGCGAGATCGCCTTCAAACCCCGCCACGTCAGCAACAACGGCATCGCTTTGCTGGAGCTGGCCCGCATGGGCGAAGGCTTTGTGCTGCTGGACGACTACACGGTGCACAACGACATCCTCCAGGGGCGCCTGGTCAGGCAGTTGCCCGACTACCGCATCAGCAACAAAGGCTTTGACGAAGGCATGTACGCCACCATCCAGGACACGCCCATCATCCCCGCGAAGATCCGCTTGTTCCTGGACTTCGTGGCCGACCACGTGGCGGGGCCAGAACGCCGTTTCTCGGCCCACGGCAAGGCCACGGGCTGGACCACCGCACCGGCGACGGAGTAGGGCCTGTTCACACAGTTTTTCCGAGATGCGTTGCGAGTCAAAAAGGCCATGCGCAAGGCGCGAAACGCCGCCGGGGTATGCCCCCGGCAAGGCTTCGCAACGCCGCGCATGGCCTTTTTGGCCGCAACCCGAAGGGAACGGGGTGAAAACAGTGTGAACAGGCCCTGGTCTTACAGCGGCAGCCGGCACAGCGGCCGGACCATGCCCTGAAACCCCAGCCCGGTGATCTTGAGCACGGCGCCGTCCATCGGGCCTGAGGCGCTGAGGCGGCCGCTGTCGCTGATGGACGTGACGAACAAGTCGCTCATGTCCGGGCCACCAAAACACAACGCAGCTGGGTGGACCAGCGGCAGCTCGATGCGGTGCGTGAGCTGGCCGCCAGCGTCATACCGCGCCAAAGCGCCCGCGCGAACCAAGGCCGTCCACAGCCCGCCTTCGTGGTCAAAGCAGCAGCCATCGGGCGCCGATCCCTGGGCATCGGTCTGCACGAACACCTGCTTGTCGCTGAGCGTGCCGTCCGGCGCCAGGGCGTAGCTGTAAATGGTCCGAACGGCGCTGTCGGCCACGTGCAGGCGGCCGTTGAGCGGGCTCACCGCGGGCCCGTTGGTGATGCCAAAACCGGTATCGACCCGGTTGAAACTCAGGTCCGTTCCCAAGTGGTAAAGACCGCCCAGCGGCGGCTCATCGTCGGCCCGGTAGACGTGCATCGTTCCCACCACAAAGCTGCCGTCGGGCATGGCGGTGCCGTCGTTCAGGCGCAGGTGGGGGTGGGTGGTGTCCAGGCTGGCCAGGGGGCGGCAATGTCCGGTGCCCAGGTCCAGCGCCACAACCGCGTCCTTGAGCGCCAACACCACCTGGCCATCGTGGTTGAAGGCAAACGACCCCAGCGGTGCAGGTACCTCGTGCCGGGCGGTGATGTCGCCGCTGTCCGGGTCCAGCGCGTACAACACGCCCCGCCGACAGTCCAGCAACCACAGTTGCTGCGCGTGCCACACCGGGCATTCGCCCAGATCGGTCTTCAAATGCCCCAGTCGCTCGATCTTCATGTGCCTGTCCGTGCTCAGAACTGGTCCGTCAATGAGGAGGGGGCCCCTCCTCATTGACGGACAAGTGCTTAAAAGCCCGGGCGTTCCCCAGGCCATGGCAGGGCATCGTAGCTCCGCACAGCGAAGGCGCGCGCGGGCGAATGCTTCAGATTCTGCAGAACACAACCGCGATTTGACCAGCAATGAAAAAGGACCCCACTTCTATACTCGTTTTGCCGCCAATGCACTGCGAAAAGCAGGCGGAATTCCACCCCGATGTCTGACAAAAACACCCGCTGTTTTTGATCGAACGCGGGGTGTTTGTTTAACCAATGGTTGGCCTGGCGCAAGCTGCGCAGGAGCAAGGCCAGACGTCTTATCGAGGTGGTGTATGAGCGAAAAATGGGTTCGTCTGGAAGTGGCCGACGGTGTGGGTCTGGTGACCATGGACCGACCGCCGGTCAACGCCTTGAACCGCGAGATGCGCCGGCAGCTGGTGGCCACCTTCGACGCCATCTCGGAGCGCGAAGACATCCGCTGCGCGGTGCTGACCGGCACCGGACAGGTGTTCTGCGCCGGCGCCGATCTGAAGGACCGCCCCAGTGCCGAGATCCCGGGCGATTTCCTGGACCACAACCGCATCACACGCGAAACAGGCAACGCCATCCGCGAATGCGCCAAGCCCGTCATCGCCGCCATCAACGGCACCGCGCTGGGGGCGGGGCTGGGCCTGGCGGCGGCCTGCGACATCCTGTACGCGTCAGAGAACGCGGTGGTGGGCATGCCTGAGATCAACGTCGGCCTGGCGGGTGGGGCGTCCATGCTCAAGACCCTGTTCGGCCGCTCCACCCTGCGCCGCATGTTCTTCACCGGCCAGCGCCTGACGGCCCACGACTTGCTCAAACGCAACGTGGTGGACGACGTGCTGAGCGAGGCCGAGTTGCTGCCTTTCACGCTGAACCTGGCCAAGGAGATCGCGTCCAAAGCGCCGCTGGCCGTGGCCTACGCCAAGCGCGCCGCCAACATGGTGGACCTGATGCCCCAGCGCGATGCCTACCGCTTCGAGCAGGAGTTCACCGTGGCGCTGTCCAAGACCGAGGACGCCCGCGAGGCCCGCGCTGCTTTCCTGGAAAAGCGTGCCCCTGTGTTCAAAGGACGTTGAAGCGATGTTGACCCAGGTTCAAGCGGCGCCCGGCGTCGGGCTCGATGCGTTCTTCAAGGCCGACGGCGTGGCGGTGGTCGGCGCGTCCGAAGACATCACCAAAATCGGCGGGCGCCCCGTGCAGCTGCTGCGCAAGTACGGCTACGCCGGCGCCATCTACCCCATCAACCCCAAGGGCGGCACCATCCAGGGCCTGCCCGCCTACGCCTCGGTGCTCGACACGCCCACCGCACCCGACCTCGCCATCCTGGCGGTACCGGTGGAGGCCACGCTGCAAGCCGTGCGCGATTGCGCCAAACGGGGCGTGCGCAGCGTGATCGTGCTCACCTCGGGTTTTGCCGAAGCGGGCCCGGAAGGCATCGCCTTGCAAGCCGAGCTGGTGCGGGTGGCGCGCAGCCACGGCATGCGCCTGCTGGGCCCCAACTGCCTGGGCACCGTGAATGTGGTGGACAAGCTGGTGGGTTCGTTCTCCATCGCGCTGGAACAAAACATGCCACCCGCCGGCCACGTGGGCATCGTCTCGCAGTCGGGCAACATCGGCAGCTTCACCATGAGCAACATGGCCCAGCGAGGCCTGGGCGTGAGCCGCTTCATCGCCACCGGCAACGAGGCCGATGTGGATGTGGCCGATGGCATCGCCGCGTTGGCGCAAGACACCGACACCCGCATCATCCTGTGCTGCATGGAAACCTGCCGTGACGCGGGCCGCCTCACCGCCGCACTGGAGATGGCGCGGGCGCAGGGCAAACCGGTCATCGCGCTCAAGATCGGCGCGACCGAACAAGGCCAGGCCGCTGCCGCCTCGCACACCGGCGCGCTGACCGGCTCCGATGCGGTGTTCGACGCAGTCTTCCGCCGCTACGGCGTGTTGCGTGTGCGCTCGTTCGAAGACCTGCTCAACGTGGGCCACGCCGCTGCGCTGCTGGGCACCGAGCGCCTGCCCGCCAACGACGCCGTCACGCTGGTGGCCGCATCGGGCGGCTTCGGCATCATGATGGCCGACGCCATGGTGGAAGCCGGGCTGAGCCTGCCCCAGCTCAACGACACGACCAAAGCCTTGATCCGTGAAGCCGTGCCCAACGCCGGGACCAACAACCCGGTGGACGCGTCGGCACAGATGTCCTCGCGGCCCGACATCCTGCTCAAGATGTTGACCGCCTTGCAGAACGATTCCAACGGCAGCACGCTGGTGCTGTTGCTGGCCTTGTCGCTGTACAACCCGCGCCTGCGCGGCGTGTACATGGAGGCGCTGACCCAGATCCGTCAGTCACACCCCAAGCGCCTGCTCATCCTCATCAGCCAAGGCCCGGCCGACGCGGTGGCCGAAATCAATGCGCTGGGCATTCCTGTGTTCCCCAGCATTCCTGCAGCGGCCAGTGGTTTGGCCGGCCTGGTCAAGCTAGGCCAGATCAGCGCCCTGCCGTTGGCACCGGCGTACAGCGGCCCGGTCGAGCGCATCGACCCCGCCGTCTTCCGCAACGAATTCCATGCCAAGCAGGCGCTGGCGGCAGCGGGCATCCCGGTGCCGCGCGAAACCGTGGTGGCCTCAGCAGACGAAGCGGTGGCAACTGCCCGCGCCACCGGCTACCCGGTGGTGCTCAAGATCGCCTCGGAAGACATCGCGCACAAGACCGAAGTGGGTGGCGTGGCACTGAACCTGCAGGACGATGACGCGGTGCGTGCGGCCTACGAACGCATCATGGCCAATGTGCGATTGCAGGCACCCCAAGCCCGCATCGACGGCGTGCTGGTCGCGCCCATGGTGCGCGGCGGTGTGGAGCTGATCGCTGGCGTGTCCCGCGACCCGGTGTTCGGCCCGGTGGTGATGGTGGGCATGGGCGGCATTTATGCCGAAGTCCTCAAGGACGTGGTGGTGCAAGTGGCCCCGGTCTCGGAGGACGAAGCCCTGCGCATGATCCGCAGCCTCAAGCTGTTCCCCTTGCTCGACGGCGCACGCGGTCAGGCCAAGGCCGATGTGGCCGCCGCCGCCCGCACCGTGGCCCAGCTCTCGGCCTTCGCTTGCCGCCACGCGCAGGACGTGGCCGAGATCGACATGAACCCGATTCTGGTCAAGCCCGAAGGCGAAGGCGTGCTCGTGCTCGACGCGCTGATGGTGCCGACCGCCACCAACCCCTCTGCAACCTGAGGCCTTTTCATGCACATGGAAACACACCCGGCCCGGCCGGACCCCGCCGCTGGTTCGGCGGCCTACCGTGACTACGCCCGCCAATGGCTGGGCGCCAACCTGCCGGCGCACATGCGCGCCGACAGCGTGGACTACCGCACCCCCACGCTGCAAGAGTGCAGCGAGTGGGAAGCCTCGATGTACCGCGCCGGGCTGGCCGGCATGACCTGGCCCACAGCCTACGGCGGGCTCGGCCTGACCCTGCGCGAGCACCTGGTCGTGAACAAGGAAGTGGGCGCACTCGCCATGCCCGAGAGCGTGAGCTCCATCGGCAAGGAGTTGGCCGGCCCCATCATCCAGACCGTGGGCACGGAAGAACAGAAGCAGCGGTTCCTGCCGCGCATCCTGGCCATCCAGGACTACTGGTGCCAGGGCTTCTCGGAACCCGATGCGGGCTCCGACCTCGCGCGCTTGCGGACCAAGGCCGTGCCCGAGGGCGACACCTGGCGCATCAACGGGCAGAAGATCTGGACCAGCGGCGCGGCCAAAGCGCACTACTGCCTCTTGCTCACACGCACCGGCACCGTGGCCGACAAACACCGCGGCCTGCTGATGTTTGCCGTGCCCATGGACACGCCAGGCATCCGCGTCGTACCGATCAAGTCCATCGATGGCAAGGAATCGTTCGCCGAAGTCTTCTTCGACAACGTGGTGGTGCCCGACAGCGCGCGGCTGGGTGCGCCGGATGAAGGCTGGAACGCGGCCATCCGCGTGTTGTCCATCGAACGCGCCACCAACCGCATGTACCGCGCCTGGCGCTTTGAATGCGAGCTGCGTCAGCTGATCGCAGCCTGCAAGTCGGACCCGCAATTGAGCCGCCTGCTGGACGACGGTCACCACCAACGCCGCATCGGCGAGGTGGTGGGCGAGATCGACGCGCTCAAGGGCCTGGTCGAACGCACGGTCGATCAGATGATGGCCGGCAGGAGCGTGGGTGCCCGTGGTTCGCTGACCAAACTGTATTGGTCCGAATGCCACCAGGCCTTCATGGGGCTGGCCCTGTCCCTGGTGTCGCACGTCACGCCACGCTCCAGCGCGCTGGCCCAACGGGCCCGCAAACATTTCACCAACGCTTACCTGTATGCGCGTGCCGAAACCATTTACGCCGGCACCACCGAAGTGCAGCTCGACATCATTGCGCAGCGCATCATGAACTTGCCAAAGGACCTTTGAGATGAGCACGCAGGACAACGATCTCAAACCCGAAGAGTTTGGCCAGGCGGCCATTGCGGTGATTGCCGATGCGCGCGAGCGCGATTTCCGCGAAGCCGCCGAGGTGCTCGCAGGCGCCGGACTGTGTGGCGTGTGCGCTGCCGAAGACGCTGGCGGCCTGGCGCTGGGCATCGGGTTTGCGCTGCCCATCGTGGCGCAAGCCGGGGCACAACGCTTGCAATGGCCGCTGCTCGAAACCATGCTGATTGCCAAAGCCCTGGGCGCATCCCCCCTGGCCGCCGAACTCGTGGCGGGCACACGCGTGGCCACCTGGGCACTGCAAGGCGACCTGAAAGCCGGCGTGGCCGGCCATGCCCGCCACGCCGCCCAATGCGATTGGGTGCTGGTGGCGGACGGACTCGGCGGCGCGGCCCTGCTGGACGTGGCCAGCGTGGACGTGCAAGAAGACGGCGCATTGGACCCAGAGCACCCGCAGGCGTGGCTGGACCTCGGCCAAGCCGAGGTGGTGGCCACGCTGGATGCCGCTGCGTTTGCGACGCTGCAACGTGAAGGCCAGATCTTGATCGCAGGCTGTGTGAACGGTGCTGCCGAGGGCGCGTTGAATGCGACGGCCGACTACATGTCGACGCGCGTGCAATTTGGGCGCCCACTGTCGGCCAAACAGGCGGTGCGTCACCTGCTGGCACGCATGCGCTTGCTTCAAGACACCACGCATGCCGGCATCGAGCGCCTGCTGCGCAGCGACGAACACGGCCGCGAGCGGCGCGTTGAACCGGTGCTGGTCAACGCCATCGCCAACGCCGTGTTTGTGCTGGAGAAATCCCTCCACCTGCACGGCGGCATGGGCTTCACCTGGGAGCTGCCTTTGCACCACGCCTTGCGTGAAGTGCGCAAGTTCGATGCGGCCTTTGGCTCGGGCGCGCTCGCCAGCCAGGTGGGGCGCGACTTCATCCACTCTGTGTGACACCCCAAGGAAATCGAATGAACCAGGATCTGCTCGGTCGTGTGGCCCTCATCACCGGCGCTGGCGCCGGCATCGGACGTGAAACGGCCCGCCAGATGGCCGCGCGTGGCGCCATCGTGTGCGTGAACGACCTCAAGGAAGAGCTGGTCGCACCCGTGGTGGCCGAGATCACCGCGCGCGGCGGCAAGGCCTTCCCCATCGTGCAGAACATCGCCAGCCGTGAAGGCATACGCGATGCCATCCGGCGCGCCTTCGAGCTGGGCGGCCGGTTCGACATATTGGTCAACAACGCCGCCTGGGTGCGCTACCAGGCCATTCCCGACATCCAGCCCGAGACCATGGACCGCATGCTCGATGTGGGTTTCAAGTCCGTCATTTGGAGCCTGCAGGAAGCGGTGGCGGTGATGGACCCGGAGCGCGGCGGCGCGATCGTCAACGTGGCCTCGGTGGCGGCGCTGCGTTCGGCCGCCAACTCGGTGGTCTATTCCGCCATCAAGTCGGCGATGCTGGGCATCACCCGTGCGGCAGCAGCGGAACTGGGCTCGCGTCACATCCGCGTCAACGCGGTGTGCCCCTCGGCCGTGCCCACCGAAGGCACACAACGCAACCGCGACGCCGAGCGAGATGCCAACCGCATCGCGCGCACCCCGCTCGGCCGCCTGGGCACGGTGGAGGACATCGCCCGCGGCATCTGCTTTCTGGCCAGTGACGAGGCCGGCTTCATCACCGCGCAGGCGCTCACGGTGGACGGCGGCGTCACCGTGACCAACATCTGAAGCGGGACAGCGGGACATGCCAACGGTTTTGATCACCGGTGCCGCCTCCGGCATCGGGCGCGACACCGCCCGACTCTTTGCCAGCGCGGGCTGGCAGTGTGTGCTGGTGGACCACAACGGACCGGCCCTGCAGGCGGTGGGCGACAGCCTGCCCACCAGCGGTGGCGCGGCACACCTGCTGCGCATCACGGACCTGACAGACACCGACCAGGTGGCCAGCCTGCGCGAAGGCACGCCCACGCTGGACGCCATCGTCAACAACGCGGGCATGTCCGACACCTCCAACACGCCGCTGATGGCCCAAGCACCCGCACAAATGGCGCGCCTGCTCGCGCTGAACCTGGCGGCCCCGGCGGCGGTGGTCCAAGCGTGTGCACCCTTGCTGCGCCCCGGCGCACGCATCGTCAACGTGGCCTCTGGGGCCGGCCTGCGCGCCATCCCATGGCGCGGCGCCTACAGCCCCAGCAAGGCCGGTCTGATCGCACAGACCCAGGCGCTGGCCCGTGCCCACCCTGAATGGTGTGTCACCGTGCTGTGCCCCGGCTTTGTGCGCACCGAGCTGGTGGACGCGTTGATCCAGGCGGGTCGACTCAACCCCGAGGGCGCCGTGAGCCGCATCCCGCTGGGCCGCATGGCCGAACCGCATGAGATGGCGAATGCCTTGTTTTTCCTGGCCAGCCCCGGCGCGGCCCCGCTCAGCGGGCAGGCGTTGTCGGTGGACGGCGGCTCGTCGGTGTACGGCGGCAGCCAGCCGCTGCCAGCCGCACAGCTGGGTGTCCAACCCTGGGACACCCCGTTGCGGCTGGAGGTGGTGGGCGGCGATGCCGCTCCCTGGCAAGCGATCGGCCATGCATCGGCCAGCGGCCCGCACCACAGCGCCTGCCTCGATGTGTCGGCCCACCACGCGGCGCCCGGCACGCTGCTGCAAGCGGTGCAATCGGCCGCCACACGCTTCGCCAACCGCCACACACAACAGGCCAGCCTGACCCTGCTGCTGCCGGCCGAAACCCCCACCGATTGGCCCGCCGCCGGCGACCACGCCGCCGCGCGCATGCTGGTGTCCACCCTGGCCTGTGAATGGGGCAGCCGCGCCCTGCGCATCAACGCCCTGGTGGTGCCCGCCGATGTGACACCGCTGGCCTTGCACCCCCTGCTGCGCTACGTCTGCGGCGCATCTGCCCAGTTCCTCACCGGGCAGACGATCGCGTGCGGGCGCCCGAGATTCGGAGCCTCCGCGTGAACCCGAACGACACACCACCGCTCGACGACCGCGAGGCGGTCAAGGCGTATTTCATTGCCGAGCGCGGCTACTGGCGGCCCTGGACCGACACCATGCTGCAGGCTGCGCCCGGCTTTGTGGCGCAGTACGCGCGCTACGCCGGCCACCCGGCGCGCACCGGCCCGCTGTCACCTCGCATGGTCGAGCTGATTTACGTGGGCCTGGACGCATCGTCGTCGCACCTCTTCGAGTCGGGTCTGCTCACGCACATGCGGCGTGCGCTGGAGGTGGGTGCCACCCAACGCGACATCATCGATGTGCTGCACCTGGTGGCGGTGCAAGGCGTGGCCAGCGTGTGCCAGGCTTCGGACATCCTGATGGAGCTGGCGGGCGACAATGCGCCCAGCCCCCCCGTCACCACCGACTTGTCAGACCGAGTGGCCCGCCTGGGCGCGGCACACGGCCTGGCCTTGGCGTCGGTGGCTGGCCTGGCGCCAGCCTTCGCCGAGGTGTTGTGCGATTTCATCGAACAAGGCGGCACGGGCGGAGGGCTCACGCCGGCCGAGCGCACCCTGGTGCAACTGGCCATGCACGCCTGCTTCACCGCCTTCAACGCCGATGCGGTCAGGCAACTCATTGGCCACGGCCTGGCCCAAGGCACGCCGGTGGCCGAGCTGCACCAAGCCATACAGCTGGGCGCGCACCTGGCGGTGCATGGCACGGCCTTGGGCGCGAACGTGTTTCGGCAACTGACCGAGCCGGCGCCCCAGTGAATTTTTCATTCCATTCCTAAGTGAGACAAACCATGACCACCTCCCCCACCACCCGCCGAAAAGCCCTGGGCATGGGCGCCGCCGCCTTGTTGTTGCCCGCCGCCTTCGCCGCGCGCGCCTCCAACTGGCCCAACCGCCCCATCAAGCTGGTGGTGCCCGGCCAGGCCGGCTCGGGCATGGACATTTTTGCCCGCATGCTGCAGGTGCCGCTGCAGACCGCCCTCAAGCAGCCCATCGTCATCGACAACAAGGCGGGCGCCAACAGCCTCATCGGAAATGACACCGTGGCAAAGGCCGCCCCCGACGGTTACACCTTCTTGTTCACCCCGTCGTCGTCCATCGTGCTCAACCCCATCGTGCAGCGCAAGATGCCCTACGACACGCTCAAGGACTTGTTGCCGGTGGCACAGGTGGGGCAATCGGGCATCCTGCTCATCGCCCACCCGAGCACCGGCTTCAAATCCTTGCAGGACGTGGTCCGCCACGCCAAGGCCAACCCGGGCACGCTGGCCTACGGCAGCTGGGGCAGCGGCTCTTCCGGGCACCTGGCCATGGAAGGGATCAAGGAGCACTTCGGCATCGACATGCCCCATGTGCCCTACAAAGGCACGGCCGCCCTGCTGAACGATCTGCTGGGCAACAACATCAGCGTCGCGTTCACCGACATCGCATCACCCGTGCCCCACGTGCGCTCGGGCAAGCTCACGGCGCTGGCAGCCACCGGTTCGCGCCGTTGCCCTGCCCTGCCCAACCTGCCCACTGTGAGCGAACAAGGCTACCCGTTCAATGCCGATGGCTGGTACGGCGTGTTTGCCCCCGCGCGCACCCCGGCCGACATCGTGCAACGCATGAACACCGAGATCAACAAGGTGCTGGCCTCCGAAGACACCATCCAGCGCTTTCTCGAATTGAACATGCCCACCCCGCCGCTGAAGACCGCCGCGCAGTTCGCCAGCACGGTCGCGTCCGACCTGAGCACCTGGCAAAACATGGCCAAGGGCGTGAACCTGAAGCTGGACTGATCGCCCCAACAACGCCGTCGTCCCCATGAACATCCTTTCGCATTTCACCCCCTCTGTGTGCATCGCCGCCGCGGCCATGGCGGCCTGTGGACTGCACGCGCAAGAGGCCTTTCCCAAACGCAGCGTGACCATCGTTGTGCCCTACGCCGCCGGTGGCGTGACCGACCACTTCGCGCGTGTGCTGGGCAACAAGTTGTCCAAGCAATGGGGCCAGTCGGTGGTGGTGGACAACCGGGCCGGTGGCGGCACCATCATCGGCACCCAGCTGGTGAGCAAGGCGCCCGCCGACGGCCACACGCTGCTGTTCACGAGCTACGGCTTCACGGCCAACAGCGTGCTGCGCCAGGACCTGCCCTACGCCAGCACCTCGTTCCGGCCGGTGGGCTTGCTGGGCAACAGCCACAACGTGCTGCTGGTGACCAACCGCCTCAAGCCAAAGTCCCTCAACGCGTTGATTGCGGATGCCAAAGCCCGGCCGGGCAGCCTGAAGATGGGGTCGTCGGGGTTGGGCTCCAGCCCCCACATCGGGGCGGAGTTTTTCGCCAAGCTCACCGGCATCGACTTCACACACGTGCCCTACCGGGGGCAGGGCCCGGCGATGACCGACCTGACCGCCGGCGTGGTGGACGCCATGTTCGACGGCATGTCGTCCTATGCGCAGGTCAAAGGCGGGTTTGTGGGGGCGGTTGCCATCGCGGCGCCACAACGGCACCCCAGCGCCCCGGAGATCCCCACTTTCAAGGAGCTCGGACTCGACTTCGTGGCCGGCACGTGGTTCGGCATGCTGGCGCCGTCCGGTGTGCCAGACCAGGTGGTCAACAAGATCAACGCCGACATGCGCCTGGCCTTGCAGGACGCGGACACCAAGGCCCAGGTCGTGAAAACCGGCTTGAGCGTGGTCATGTCCACGCCCGAAGCGTTCGGTCAGTTCCTGAACCAGGAAGCGAGCAAGCTGCAGAGCCTGGTGAGCCAGGGTGCCAAGATCGACCTGAACTGACGGCTGCCCGGCCCTCCGTGGCCCACGCTGCGGTGGCCGCTGGCCTCAAACCCGCTGTGCCTCTGCCTGGGTGTGTGCCGTCCACTCCCGGGCCTTGTGCACGATGAAATCGATCAAGGTGCGCGTGGCCAAGGTGAGGTAACGACCGGGCATGCGCAGCAGGAAGATGCGGCTGCCGAAGACGCTCAGCCGCCAATCGTTCAAACAGGTCACCACCGCATGGGTTTCGATATCCTGTTGCACCACGTAGTCGGGCACCAACCCCACACCCAGCCCCGCCAGAACGGCTTCGCGCAAAAACTGGAAGTTTTCGGACGCCAGGGTGGGCTGCAGTTCGATCTCGCGGCGTTCTTCCCCTTGATAGGCCGCCACACGCAACGCCCGGCCACTCACCGCCGACGTGATCAAAGGCACCGCCGCCAGCGCCTCCGGCCGCGTGGGCATGGGCGCTTTGCGGGCGTATTCGGCCAGAGCACACGTGACGTAGCGGATTTGCGCCAGCTCGATGGCCACCATCTGCTGCGGCGGCTCCGACATCACCCGCACGGCCACGTCCACCTCCTCGCGCAGCAGGTCGTCCACGCGGTTCTCGAACAGCAGCTCCAGCGCGATGTCGGGGTACTGCCGCTTGAACTCGATCAACCAGCCCGACATCACCATGTGGCCAAAACCGGTGGGCACACTCAGGCGCACCGAGCCATGCAGGCCCTTGCCGAGGTTGCCCACGGCCTCGCGCGCGGCCATCACCTCGTCGCGGATCACCCGCCCGTGCTGGTACAGGCGCTGGCCCACCTCGGTCAGTTCCACCCGGCGTGTGGTGCGCCGCATGAGCTGCATGCCCACGGCCTTCTCAAACTGCGTGAGGTGGTAGCTGATGTTGGCCCGGCTCATCTTCAGGTTTCGGGCGGCCAGGCTGAGGTTGCCGGCTTCCACGATTTCCACGAACAGCGCCAGCGATTGGGCATCCATGCGGTTTATTGTCAAAAATTACTGAACACACTGTTCTTGTTCATTGTAATTGTCAAGCCGATCTGAAATCACAACAATGCGCCCAGTGAAAAAGGAGAGACCGCATGGCACTTGATGCCGAGACATTTCAACTGCTCAAACACAGTGTTCAGCGCTTTATCGCCGAACGCCTGATGCCCGCCGAAGACCGCGTGGAAGAACTCGACGATGTGCCCGCCGACATCGTCGACGACATGAAGGAACTGGGCTTGTTCGGCCTGTCGATCCCGGAGGAATACGGCGGCATCGGCCTGAGCATGGCGCAGGAATGCGAGGTGGCCTACGAGCTGGGCCACACCGCCCTGGCCTTTCGTTCGGTGGTGGGCACCAACATCGGCATCGGATCGCAAGGCATCCTGATGGACGGCACGCCGGAACAAAAAGCCGAGTACCTCCCCAAAATCGCCAGCGGCGAACTGATCATCTCCTTTGCGCTGACCGAACCCGACGCTGGCTCGGACGCGGCCGCGATCAAGACGCGCGGCGAGCGCGATGGCACAGACTACCTGCTCAACGGCGGCAAGCGATACATCACCAACGCACCGCGCGCCGGCGCCTTCACGCTGATGGCCCGCACCGACGGGCCGGGCGCGGGCGGCATCTCCGCCTTCATCGTGCCGGCCAAACTGCACGGCCTCACGCTCGGCAAGCCCGACAAAAAAATGGGCCAGCGCGGCACCAAAACCTGCGACGTCAACCTGGACAACGTGCGCGTGCCGGCCGCCAACATCATCGGCGGCGTGCCCGGCAAGGGCTTCAAGACCGCGATGAAAGTGCTGGACCGCGGGCGCCTGCACGTCTCTGCCCTGGCCTGTGGCATGGCCAGCCGCATCCTCAAGGAAAGCGTGGCCTACGCGCAGCAGCGCAAGCAGTTCGGGCAACGCATTGGCGACTTCCAACTCGTGCAGGCCATGCTGGCCGACAGCCAGGCCGAGCTGCTCGCGGGCTGGTCGCTGGTGCAAGCCTGCGCCCAGCGCTACGACGCCAAACCCGTGGGCGTGAGCGACCCCGAGGTGAGCATGCAGGCCTCGTGCACCAAGATGTTCACCACCGAGATGGTGGGCCGCGTGGCCGACCGTGGCGTGCAGGTGCATGGCGGCGCCGGCTACATCAACGAATACAAGGTGGAGCGTTTCTACCGCGACGTGCGCCTGCTGCGCCTGTACGAAGGCACCACGCAGATCCAGCAAATGATCATCGGCAAACACTTGATGCGCCAGGCCTGAGCCTCGCCATCAATGCCCCGCGCCCCCCATGAACACCTCCCACGACACGCCCTCCCGCATCCACTTCATCACGCTCGACAACCCGCCCGTCAACAGCCTGGGCCACGCGCTGCGTTCGCGCATCGTTGCCTCCATCGAGGCGGCTGAGGCCGACCCCACCGTCAAAGCGATGGTGCTCATCGGCAACGACAAGGCGTTCTCTGCGGGCGCCGACGTGAGCGAATTCGGCAAACCGGCCCAGCTGGCCGAACCCATTCTGCGCAGCGTGCTGGCACGCGTGGAGCAATGCCGCAAACCTGTGGTGGCCGCCATCAGCGGCGTGGCCCTGGGCGGCGGGCTGGAGCTGGCGCTGGCCTGCCACGCCCGCGTGGCCCTGACCACCGCGCGCCTGGGCCTGCCCGAAATCCAGCTGGGCCTGATCCCGGGTTCGGGCGGCACACAGCGCCTGCCCCGCCTGACCGGCCCGGCCGTCGCGCTTGATCTCATGTTCAACGGCCAGCCCAAGACCGCCCAGCAACTGGCGGAGACGGGCCTGCTGTCGGCCGTGGTCACAGGCGGTTTGCTCGAAGCCGCCACGGCCGAGGCCGAACGCCTGGCTGCCCTGGCCGCGGCGGGTCACGCCCTGCCACGCGCGCGCGACTTGTCCGCGCAGGCCGACGCCACAGCGGCCTTGGTGGCGGCACAACGCGCCAAGCTCACGCCACGCCAACAGATACAACCCGCCTATGCCGCGCTGCTCGATGCGCTGGCCGCCAGCACGGGCGCCTTCGACGAGGGGTTGCAGCGCGAGCGCGAACTGTTCCTCGGCTTGGTGCCCAGCACGCCAGCACGCGCCCTGCGCTACCAGTTCAAGGTTGAACGCGAGGCCAGCAAACTGCCGGCCGACTTGCAAGCCACCCCGCGCGCGTTTCAAACCATCGCGGTCATCGGCGCAGGCACCATGGGCGCGGGCATCGCCATTTGCGCGTTGGACGCAGGCCTGAACGTGCTGCTGCTGGAGCAGGACGAAGCGGCGCTGCAACGTGGCCAACAACGCGTGACCGACCACTACAGCGGCCGCGTGAAAGCCGGCAAAACAACGGCAGCGCTGGCCGACGCAGCACAAGCGCGCCTCACCCCCACCACCGACTGGACACGCCTGCACGCGGCCGACGTGGTGATTGAAGCGGTGTTTGAAGACCTGGCCGTGAAACAAGCGGTGTTTGAGCGCATCGACGCGCACGCCCGCCCCGGTGCCGTGCTGGCCACCAACACCTCCTACCTCGACGTGGACGCCATCGCCCAGGCCACACAACGCCCGCAGGACGTGCTGGGCCTGCACTTCTTCAGCCCGGCCAACGTCATGAAGCTGCTGGAGGTGGTGCGTGGCGCGGCCACGGCGCCCGATGTGCTGGCCACCGGCATGGCGCTCGGTCAAAAGCTCAAGAAGCTGCCGGTGCTCACGGGCAACGCTTTCGGATTTGTGGGCAACCGCATCTACAACGCCTACCGCAAGCAGTGCGAGTTCATGCTGGAAGACGGCGCCTGGCCCGAGGACGTGGACAACGCCCTGGTGGCCATGGGCTTTGCCATGGGCCCGTTCGCGGTGGCCGACCTCTCCGGCCTGGACATCGCCTGGCGCATGCGGCAGGCCCAGGCGGCGTCACGCGATCCACGCGAACGCTACGTGTCGATTTTGGACAAGCTGTGCGAACAAGGGCGCCTGGGCCGCAAGACGGGCGCGGGCTACTACACCTACACCGACGGCAAAGCCGCCAAAGCGACGGACGACGTGGTACGCGAGGTGATCACGCAAGCCAGCGCGGCGCGTGGCATCACACGCCAACCACTCACGGCCGAAACCATCCAACGCCGCGCGCTTCTGGCCATGGTCAACGAAGCGGCCTTGCTGTTGCAAGAAGGTGTCGCCGCTCGACCGAGCGACATCGACGTGGTGCTGGTGCAGGGCTACGGCTTCCCCCGCTGGGAGGGTGGACCCGTGTTCTGGGCACAGCACCAAGACCGCGCCACACTTGAGACCGACCTCGATGCGCTGACCCAAGCCAACGGCTTCGGCGCCCAGCGTGCCAGCACCGCCGCGCTGGACCGATTGCTTTCCAACTGAACCCACACCACCATGTCAACCCACAGCCACCCTCAAGCCTTCATCTGCGACGCCATCCGCACGCCCATCGGCCGCTACGGC
The DNA here is from genome assembly GCA_036279795.1 of Burkholderiaceae bacterium. Taxonomy (GTDB): domain Bacteria; phylum Pseudomonadota; class Gammaproteobacteria; order Burkholderiales; family Burkholderiaceae_C; genus Hydrogenophaga. The sequence continues at coordinate 16,326 of DASUIK010000137.1, forward strand.
GGTGCCCTCAGCAGCGTGCGCACCGACGACCTGGCCGCCATCCCGCTGCAAGCGCTGATGGCGCGCAACCCGAATGTGGACTGGGCCTCGGTG
>DASUIK010000138.1:0-8983 GCA_036279795.1 Burkholderiaceae bacterium
GAAATCGCGCCAGAGCATCAGGGGCGCGGATACGCCAAAGAAGCGCTGGAGACAGTCATCGCCTGGGGTTTCCGAGAGATGCAACTGAATCGAATCGAGGCGCAGGTACACCCTGACAACGCGCGGTCTCTGGCGCTGCTCGCGAAGCTCAGCTTTCTGCAAGAGGGGCATCAGCGGGAAGCGGGGTACTGGGCCGGCCGGCACCACGATCTTCTGCAATACGCTTTGCTCAAAGCGCACTGGAGCAAAACCATTGCGACGTAAGCGGTCTCAAACGAAGGAGCAAAATCGGTCCGCGACTGTTGCTTACACCTACAACACAGGAGACTCACTTTGTTCAGTCATGTCATGCTCGGCACAAACGACATCGAGCAATCCAAACGTTTCTATGACGCCGTCTTGCATGTTCTCGGTGCGGGGCCGGGCTTCGAGAACACGAACAAGACCGGTCAGCGCCGGCTGTTTTACAGGCACGAGGGCGCTTCCTTTGGGGTGAGCGAACCCATCGATGGCCAACCTGCCACGTTTGGCAACGGTGGCACCGTGGGTTTCAAGTGCAACTCGCCGGAGCAGGTCCGCGAGTTTCACGATGTTGCTGTTGCCAATGGGGGCACGTCCATAGAGGAGCCGCCGGGCCCGCGCTCTGGCCCCACGGGCGTTCTGCACCTCGCCTATGTGCGCGACCCGGACGGCAACAAACTTTGCGCCCTTTTTCGCCCCTAAGCGTAGTCCAGGGTTCGCTAGGCAGCCGGTGGCTGCGCAGCGCTGGCTGGACGGCGCAAACTGATGGTCACCGCCCTACACCATCCCCCGCTCCGTCGCATACACCGCCGCATGCACGCGGTTGCTCAAATCCAGCTTGCGCAGGATGTGCTGCACGTGGATCTTGACGGTGGTTTCGGCGATGTCGAGGGCGCGGGCAATCAGCTTGTTGCTGTCACCACGCGCAATGAGTTTGAGGATTTCGGTTTCTCGTGGTGACAGGGTATGGATGGGGTCGCGGCTGTCCAACGCTGTGGTGGTGCGGGCAGGCGCCGTGCTGCCGGCGGACGCGCTGCTCTGGGGCGCGGCCGGCGCGTCGCGCAGCAGCCCCACCAGCTTGCCCATCATCTCAGGGCTGACCACGGAATCGCCTTCCCAGATGCGCTCAATGGAATCGGCCAGGTCTTCGGTGTCGATGGTCTTGAGCAGGTAGCCGTCGGCACCGGCGCGCAAGCCGGCGGCGAGGTCGTCCACGTTTTCGCTGACGGTGAGCATGACGATGCGGGCGCCGGGAGCGGCCTGCTTGAGGCCGGCGATGGCGTCTATGCCCAGGACGCCGGGCAGGTGGTTGTCGAGCAGGATGAGGTCGGGTTGCAGCTTCTGTGCGCTGATCAATGCGGCACTGGCGTCGCCAGCTTCGCCCACCACGCTGAGGCGGCGGTCTTGCGCCAGAAGCGCCACCAGCCCTCGGCGGAAAAGGCTGTGGTCGTCCACCACCAGCAGGCGTATGGGGGATGTGCGTTCGGCAGGCATGTCAATAGGGGACGGCTTATTGGGTCAGTTCAAGCAAAACGGCCGTGCCCTCGCCGGGCGCGGATTCGACATGCACCTGGGCGCCGATGCGCTCGGCGCGCTCGCGCATGATGTGCAGGCCCACATGGGTGTCGCTGGCGGATGCGGCGCGCGGCGCGAAGCCCTGGCCATTGTCACGCACCTCGAAACGCCAGCGCGGGCCCTTGTCGACCTTGAGTGTGACCTCGCTGGCCGCGGCGTGTTTGCGCACGTTGGACAAGGCCTCCTGCACCACATGCAGCACCTGCAGTTGCACGTCTGAAGGCAAGGCCACGCCGTGGCCATTGAGTTCCAGGTGTGTGCGCAGGCCGCTCTGGTGTTCGAACTTCTTGAGCGTGGTGCGCAGGGCCTGTTCGATGTCGTCGCTGTTGGTGCGGGTGCGAAAGTGCACCAGCAGCTCACGCACGTCGTTCGTGCTCTCACGCACACCGGCATCGATCTCGTCGATGATGGGCAGCTGTGCGCTCGTGTCGCCGCGCGCCACGGCGGCGCGCAACAGGCTGACCTGGATCTTGAGAAACGCCAGCGATTGGGCGATGGAGTCGTGCAGCTCGCGGGCCAACAAGCTGCGCTCCTCGCTCACCGCCGCTTCGCGCACCAGGGCCTCGGTGCGCAGGTTCTCGATGGCGTTGGCCAGGTGGCCGGCCAAGGCGTCGTAGAGCGCGCGGTCTTCTTCGTGCAGGTCGGCCTCTCGGCGGTAAAACAGGTCGATCTCGCCCAAGATGCGGCTTTGCAGGCGTATGGGCACGCTCACCAGCGCGCTGTAGCCGGCCTTGACGCAGTTGCCCAGCAGTCGGTCGTCGGCAGCGATGATGGGAATCACGCGGGTGCGGGCCGTGGCCTGGGGCTGGCCACAGGCGCACAGACCGGCTTCCAGGCAACGCTCTTCGGTGGCCAGTTCCTCGGGCAGGCAATCGCTGGCTAGCATCAGGTAGCGCTGGCTGGCCTCGTCGGACCAGCGCACGGCCACCGCGTCGGCGCCGCTGAGCACGCGCACCTTCTGGGCAAAGCCTTTCGCCAGTTCCTCCAGCGAGTGCTGTTCGACCAGGAAGCTGCTGACCTCGTACAGCGAAGCCAGCCGGGCACGCTTCGCTTCGATGTCTCGTGTCTTGGCCGCCACCTGCGCCTCCAGGCCGTGGTAAAGCGATTGCAGTGTCTGAGCCATGTGGTTGAAACCAGCGGCCAGCTCGCCAAACTCGTCTGGCGCGTCCACCGCCACGCGGGTGGCGAAGTCGCCTGTTTCCACGCGCTGAAAGGCCTTGCGCAGCCGATGCAACGGATGGATCACAAACAGGTACCCAACATAAGCAGACAACACCGCTGCCGCCACGGCCAGCGCCATCATCAAAAACTGGAAGAGGTTGAGCACGGCGGTGAGGCGCGCCATGGTGGCCTCGATGGTGTTCACGAACACATCGACCCGCGGCACAAAGGCATCGACTTGGGCGAACAAGGCGGTGCCATCGGGGTAGGCTGGTGCCAGCCAGGTGGCCCGCAGGGCGTGCCAGTCGTCCTGCAGTGCCTGGAACTGCTGGCGCGACGTGTCGTTCCAGGGCACGGCCAGAGGCCGCTGGGCATCGCCATCGCGCAACACCGCCAGGCTGGCCTCGAACTCGGCCACACGCGCAGCCACCTGCTCAGGCGTCTGTCCCGCGAGCTGGGCACTTGCCAGGCGCCAGGCCTGCATGCGCATGCGCCCGGCTTCATTGACCGCCGCCGCACCACCATCGAGCTGGCGCGTCACCCACATGGTCAGCCCAATAGACAACAGCGCCAGCACCAGGAGCAACAGACCGGTGGCCAGGAATTTGGTGGAAAGCTGGCCGCGCCAACGCATGGGGGTCAAAACGCTCGGTAGGGGGATGGTTGCATCGACCTTGAATTGTCAAGGAATCACCAAAGCACTGTCCATCCCATCGGAGAGGGGGCTGCCATCGTTCTTTCGGACGATGGCGCACCGCGCAATCCTCCTTCTGGAAACCCAGGCAGGGCCTATGGAAGGATGGTGCAACCAAGCATCAAGAGGCACAGTGGACCCGTCATGACACCGATCCTGAAACCCACCATGCCCCACCCTGCCCTGCCGCCTCGCCAACCGGCTGGCACGCCAGGCTGGCGGCTGGCACGCCTGTGGTGGGCGCCCCATCGGTTGGCCTTCGCCACCGCGTCGCTGCTGCTGGCACTGAGCGCACTGTGGTGGCTGGGGGTGGTGCTGGTGCGTGCGGGCTGGCTGAACCACTGGCCCCAGGCCTTCGACCCTGGTCTGCAACATGGCACGCTCATGACCTACGGCTTCATGCCGCTGTACTTCGCGGGTTTTCTGTTCACCGCCGGACCCAAGTGGCTGGGGATGTCCCCGCCATCCGCGCGCGACATCACCCCCGCCGTGCTGCTGCAAGGCCTGGGCTGGCTGCTGTGGCTGGGTGCCAGCGTGGCAGGCAAGCCGCTGGCGCTGCTGGGCGCCGGCATGGCCGCGCTTGGGCTTGCGTGGTCAGCCGCCTTGTTTGGCCGGCTGCTCTGGCGCAGCCCCGCCCCCGACCGTCAACACGCTACCCTGGTGTGGCTGGCCGCCTGCCTGGGTGTGGTGGCCTTGCTGGGCCTGGCACTGGCCGTGGCCGCCAACCGCCACGACCTGGCACGTACCTGCCTGCACACAGGTCTGTGGGGGTTTGTGGCCACCACTTTTGTGGTCGTTGCCCACCGAATGATCCCGTTTTTCACCGCCAGCGCGCTGCCCATGGTCAGCGTGTGGCGGCCCCACTGGGTGTTGACACTGATGTTGCTCGCCCTGGGCATGAAAACACTGTCCGTCTGGACCGAATGGGCGGGTTGGACCGGTGGTCTGTGGGCCATGGCCCACGGTTTCTGGATGCTGGTGAGTGGGCTGCTCTTGCTGTGGCTGGCCTTTGTGTGGGGGCTCATGCAAAGCCTGCACATCAAGCTGCTGGCCATGCTGCACCTGGGTTTCGTGTGGCTGGGCCTGGGCATGCTGATCGACGGCTTCAACCAAGTGTGGACGGCGCTGGCCGGTGGCGAGCCGCTGTACCTGGGCGCGCTGCACGCCACCACCATGGGCTTTCTGGGCTCGTTGATGCTGGCCATGGTCACGCGGGTGGCCTGTGGGCATGGCGGCCGCCCACTGCGGGCCGACGGCTTGGTCTGGTCCCTTTTCTGCCTGTTGCAAATCGCTACCCTGTTGCGTGTGGCGGCCGCGGCGGGCGGCGCGGCTTCCGCCATACTCACCGTGGCCGCCGCCAGCGCCTGGACGCTGACGGTGATCCCCTGGGCCGGGCATTTGCTCAACTGGTGGGGACGCCCCCGTGACGATGGCCGCCCTGGATAAAACCCTCTAGCGCATGACCGACCTGGCCCCTCCCCAACCCGACGCCACCGCCTGGGCTGACGCCCTCATCCACAGCCGCCGCACCACCCTGCCCAAGCGCCTGCGCGGGCCAGGCCCCGATGGGGCCCAGCGCAGCGCCATCCTGGCCGCTGCCGCGGCGGCGCCCGACCACGGCCAGCTGCTGCCCTGGCGCTTCATCGAAGTGCCTGATAGCCAGCGCCCAAGGCTGGCCACCGCTTTTGCCGATGCCCTGCTGGCGCGCGACCCGACCGCCAGCGCCGACGAGCTGGACCAAGCCCGCGAGAAGGCGCAGCGTGCGCCGTGGCTGCTGCTGGCGGTGTGCCGCGCGCGGGGCGGTGACCCCGAGGTGCCCGCGCAAGAGCGCATTCTGTCGGCCGGCGCTGCCATCCAGAACATGCTGCTGCTGGCCACAGCCATGGGCCTGGGCTCAGCCCTCACCAGCGGCAAGGCCTTGTCGTCAGAGGCCCTGCGCACCCTGTTTGGGCTGCAAGCGGACGAAGACGCGCTGTGTTTCGTCAACATCGGCCACGTGGGCGAGCCCCGCAAGCCCAGGCCCCGCCCGCCGGTGGACGCCTATTTCAGCCGCCTGGGGGACGGGGCCGATCCAGCGGCATGAGGCAGCCATTTCCGGCCCCTGGCCCGGATGGTTTCTAATGGAGGGTTGCCGCTGCGCCACCAGAGACCGCTTCATTTGATGAAATCGATGTCTCTGACACTTGGTTGCGGTGGCTCGGCGCTGTTCAGGCGCCACCGCCCTGGCCCTTTTGGGCGCAGGGCCCACACCCCCTTGGAGGCAGTTTGTCGCGCGCGAACTTCAGCAGTTCAACCTTGGTCCGTCTGTTGGCGCAAGCCACCGGTGCGGGCACGGGCGCGACCGTTCAGGGCGCTCGCCAGGACGTGGCCGAACGCCTCAGCCAGTGGCTCAACGCTTTTGACGCGGTGGCCTTGCATGGCATCCACCAGTCGGTGACCACGATAGCCGTGGCCCCACCGCCGTCGGGTGTGGTGGACGCGGCGCAACAGGCCGCCACCGAACAGTTCCAACGCACGCGCGCGGCGCTGGTGGCGGCCATCACGGGCCAGGCCCGCCCGGCTGCGCCCGGCGCCCTGAAAGACCGTGGAGCCACGCTGCGCCGAGTGCCCGCCCCGCCTCCCGCACCGGACGAACCGGCGGTGGACTACAGCAGCTTCTTCAAGCGCCACCTGGAGCTGCAACGCGACATGGCCTTGAAGATCGCACCGCTGCGGGCCCAGGTGCGGCAGGTGCTGGCCCGTGGCCTGCCCCACCTGCGGCCCCTGGCCGCGCTCGATGCTTTGATGGAGCAGACCCTGGCGGCGCGCGAGCACAAGCTGCTGGCCCAGGTGCCGGTGCTGCTGGAAAAACGCTTTGAACAACTGTGTGAAGCCCCCGGCGCCGGCCCGGTGGCGTTCCGCAGGGAATGGGAGGCGATCGTGCTGGCGGAGTTGAACCTGCGCCTGCAACCGGTCGTCGGATTGATGGAAGCATGGGGCGCAAGCCCCCAGACAACACAATGAACCGATTCGCTTTTGGGGCCACCTTCGGGGCCGGCCTGTTGACCCTGGGCTGGATTGGCCTGGGTTTTGTGGGCCACAGCCCGCTGGCCTTGTCGATCACGCTGCTGATCGCCGCCGCCTACCTGCTGGGTGCCCACGAGCTGCGCGGCTACCGCAGCGCCACCACCTCCTTGTCGGGCGCATTGGGTCAGTTGGGCACCACACCGGCCGACATCGCCCCCTGGCTGGGTCAAATCCACCCCAGCCTGCGCCCCGCCGTGCGTTCGCGCGTCGAAGGTGACCGGGTGGCCCTGCCCGGCCCCGCGCTCACCCCCTACCTGGTGGGCCTGCTGGTGATGCTGGGCATGCTGGGCACGTTCGTGGGCATGGTGCTCACCTTCCAGGGCGCGGTGTTTGCGCTCGAAGGTTCGGCCGACCTGCAAGCCATCCGCTCGGCGCTGGCCGCGCCCATCAAGGGCCTGGGCCTGTCCTTCGGCACCTCGGTCGCGGGCGTGGCGGCCTCGGCCGCACTGGGCCTGATGTCCACCCTCGCCCGACGCGAACGCGCCGAGGCAGCGCGCCAGCTCGACGCCCATGTGGGCACCGAATTGCGACCTTTCTCGCTCGCGCACCAGCGCCAGGAAACCTTCAAGGCGCTGCAACAACAATCCCAGGTGCTGCCCGAGGTGGCCGCCCAGTTGCGCGCCACCATGGAGGCGCTGGAGCAGCGCAACCAGCAGCTCAACGAGCAGTTGCTGGAGCAACAGGCGCAATTCCACCGCGAGGTGAGCGTGGCCTACACCGAACTGGCCCGCACCGTGGGCAGCACCCTGCAAGACGCCCTCACCGCCGGTGCGCGTGCCGCCGGTGACAGCATCCGCCCGGTGGTGGAAGCCACGATGGCCGAGATCGCACGCGAATCGCAAGCCACCCACCAGCGCCAACTGGAGGCCACCCAGGCCCAGGTGCAGGGCCTGGTCAGCGGCTTTGGTGCGACCGCACACACGGTGACCGAGGGTTGGCGCAACGCACTCGACGAGCACACCCGTCGAAGCGAAGACCTCAGCCAAACGCTCGCCCAAACCCTGGGCGGCATCACCCAGTCGCTGGACACCCGCTCCAACGCCCTGATGGCGCACCTCGAAACAACAGCCACCCAAACACAAGCCGCCCAGGCCGAGGCGGAACAGGCCCGCCTGCTGCAGTGGACCGAACACCTGCACGGCGTGACCGGCACCCTGCAAACCGCATGGCATAACGCAAGCGCCGACACCCTGGCGCAGCAGCAGGCCGTGTGCGACGTGCTGGCACGCACCGCCACCGACATCGGCGACCAGGGCCGCGAACAGGCCCGACAGACCGCGGACGCCATGGCCCGATTGTTGGAACGGTCCGATGCCCTGGTGCAAGCCCGCATCGAGGCCGAGGCCGCCTGGACCCAGCAGCACGCCGAACGCACCGAGCAGCTCGCCACCCTGTGGCGCCAGGAGCTGGCCTCGCTGCGCCAGGACGAGGCCTTGCGTGGCGACGCCGCCGTGGCCCGCCTGGGTGAACTGCAAGAAGCCCTGGGCCGCCAGCTCGCCACCCTGGGCGCCGCGCTGGAAACCCCCATGACCCGTTTGATGCAAACGGCAGCGGAGGTGCCACAAGCGGCGGCCGAGGTGATCGCGCACATGCGCGGCGAGATGACCCGCCTGTCGGAACGCGACAACGCCGCGCTGGAAGAACGCAATGCGCTGGTCCAGCAGCTGGGCACCCTGCTGCTGGCCGTACAACAAACCACCACCGAACAACGCGCCGCCATCGAATCGCTGGTGGGCCGCGCCGCCCACACCCTGGCCGAGGCCGGCCAACAGGTGGGCGAGACCCTTGCGACACAAGCCGCGCAAGCGGCGGACGTGGCGGCACGGGTGAACGGCAGCGCGGTGGAGCTGGCCAGCCTGGGCGAGGCGTTTGGTCACGGCGTGCAGCTGTTCAGCACCAGCGCCGACAAGCTCATGGACACCCTGCAACGCATCGAGGGCACGCTGCAGCAGAGCATGGCCCGCAGCGACGAGCAACTGGCCTACTACGTGGCGCAGGCGCGCGAGGTCATCGACCTCAGCATCACGTCGCAACAAGGCCTGGTGGAAGACATGCGCCGCCTGCGGTCCCAAACCGCAACCGTGCCAGAAGGGAGCGCAGCGTGATGGGCCAGCACCACGCCGACGGCGTGGACGACGGCATCGAGCAGACCGCCCCGGTGTGGGCGGTCTTTGGCGACCTGATGTCGGGCCTGCTCGGCGCCTTCGTGCTGATCCTGGTGGGTGTGCTGGTGGTGCAGATGGACCTGGTGGCCAACCTCGAATCCGAGGTGCAGAAACGCCGCGCAGAAGAACAGCGGCGCATGGCGCTGGAGAAGGCCTTGGCCATTCCGCTGCAATCGGGCCGGGTCACGCTCAACAACGGCCGCATCGGCATCAGCGGCAGCGTGTTGTTCCCGGTCAACTCCGACGAGCTGCGGCCCGAAGGCCGGCAACTGCTGCAAAGCCTGGTGCCCCCGCTCAAGGT
>DASUIK010000139.1:0-4508 GCA_036279795.1 Burkholderiaceae bacterium
GCGGCCAGCGATTGGGCCATGCGGCGCGCCATGGGGCCATAGCTGCGCCCATGGTCCAGCAGGGGCAGCCACAGGCTCATCAAAAGCAACCAGCACAAGGTGCTGCCGGCGGCGGGCAGCACCAGGCTTTTCCACAGCGCGCTGCGGTGCCGACCCACACGCCAGGCCACCAGCCATACCCAGGCGGCGCTGGCTGCCAATGCTGGCGACAGCGTCAGCCACGAAAAGCTGGGCTCGAAGCCAGGTGCCAGCCGGACGACGTTGGCCGCCGGCTTGGCCGGAACACCGGTCATCATTGCAAACCAGATCACCCAGATGACGGCGGCGCAGCCGGTGAAAAACAGCAGTGCGAACCAATCGATGAGGGCCGAGACACTGCGCCTGAGTGTGGGCAGGGCAAAGGCGGCCAGGCAGGCCAGGCCGGGCAAAGCCACCAGCAGTGCGCGTTCGTTCCCGTTTTGCAGCGTGCTCGACACCACCGCCGCTAGCACGGACCACAGCGGCAGGGCCACGTGCGGGCTGCTCAGCTGGCGCCGCCAGCGCCACAAGGTCCACAACGCCAAGGGCCAGGCGGGCCAGGTGAACCACGCCAGCAGCCGCAGCAGGCTGTCCCAGTCACCCCAGGTGTCGGGTGGGCCCCAATAGCGGCCAAAGGGATCCACGCCACCCAGTGTGAGCCCGGCCCAGGCGGCCAACACGGTGCTCAGGCCCAGGCCCAGGAGCACGCGTTTGGGAACACCGGTGTGTGGCAACACCGCCAGCAGCCCCAGGCTACCCAGCCCCACGGCGCCGGCGAGCAGGGGTGTGCCGGAAAAAGCCAGGCCCCAGGAGCCGATGACCCACAACGCCACCGCCGTGCGGCGCTGGCCGGCAGCACCCGCCGCCAGACGCGCGGCGGCATAAGCCAGCAGGGCGGCACAGGCCAAACCCGCCAGCGCGGGCGTGATTTCGTGCGAGAGCTGTGCGAGGCCCAGGCTGGCGATGAGCGCGAGCAAGGCCGCGTCGGCCAGGGTGCGGGCGTAGTCGGTGGGGCTGGCCTCACCGCCAAATGCAAAGGAGACCGGCTGGGCTTGTGGTTGGCGTGCCAGTTGGTAGGCGGCGTACCAGGTGCTCAACAGGGTGAGGCCCAGCAGCAGCACAAAAGGCGCGCGGCTGGCGGCCTCGGCCGATAGGAAGGGGAAGGCTTGAATGGCCCAGGCACCGAGCCAGTAGGGCAGCAAGGCCGGTGTGTCCAAAGCCCGTCCCAGAATCTCTGGCTGCCACCACGACAGGTGGCCTTGTGCCATGCCCAGCATCACGCCAAAGGCGGCCACGTCGTCGTTCTTCCAAGGTTCCCTGCCGATGAAGCCCGGCAGCACGTAGGCCAGACAGAACAGCAGCAGGGCCAGGCGCGGCAATCGGCGCACGGCGGCTTGGGCGACGATGGCGGGGGAAGGTTGGTTCACGGCGTCAATATAACGTTGTGAGCGGGCACAAAAAAAGCCGGACGGATCCGGCTTTTTTGGTGTTCGGCCCGAGTGGGCAGAAATTACTTGGCAGCAGCGCCGCCACGGGCGAAGCGGTTGCGGAACTTCTCGACGCGGCCACCCATGGTGTCCACGCTCTTCTGGGTGCCGGTGTAGAAGGGGTGCGATTCGCTGGAGGTGTCCAGCTTGAACAGCGGCAGCTCGCGACCGTCTTCCATCTTGATGGTTTCCTTCGTGTTGGCGCAGGAGCGCGTCACGAATTTGAAGCCGTTGGAGAGGTCCACGAAGCAGACTTCGCGGTAGTTGGGGTGAATGCCTTCTTTCATGGCGCTTCTTTCAGTTCAGGTGCGACAGCCGCGACGAAAACCGTTTCCGCCGTACTTGCCGCAGGGTGCAAAACCTTGGATTATATGACGTTCAGCCGCCTCGGCGCATCATTTCAAAGAACTCGGAGTTGTTCTTGGTCTGCTTCATGCTTTTCAAGACCATTTCCATCGCCTCAATCTCGTCCATGTTGTACATGAACTGACGCAGGATGCGGGTCTTCTGCAGGATTTCGGGCTGCAGCAGCAGCTCTTCGCGACGGGTGCCGCTGCGGTTGAGCTGGATGGAGGGGAAGACGCGCTTTTCGTACAGGCGGCGGTCGAGGTGGACTTCGGAGTTACCGGTGCCCTTGAATTCTTCAAAGATCACTTCGTCCATGCGGCTGCCGGTATCGACCAAGGCGGTGGCGATGATGGTCAGCGAGCCGCCTTCTTCCACGTTGCGCGCTGCACCGAAGAAGCGCTTGGGGCGCTGCAGGGCGTTGGCGTCCACACCGCCGGTCAGCACCTTGCCGGAGGAGGGCAGCACGTTGTTGTATGCACGGGCCAGGCGGGTGATGGAGTCCAGCAGGATGACCACGTCCTTCTTGAGCTCGACGAGCCGCTTGGCACGTTCGATCACCATCTCGGCCACGTGCACGTGGCGGGCGGCGGGTTCGTCGAAGGTGGAGGCGATCACGTCGCCGCGCACCGTGCGCTGCATCTCGGTCACTTCTTCGGGGCGCTCGTCCACCAGCAACACCATCAGCGTGACTTCAGGGTGGTTGGCTGTGATGGCGTGAGCGATGTGCTGCATCATCACCGTCTTGCCGCTTTTGGGCGGCGCCACCAGCAGGGCGCGCTGTCCTTTGCCGATGGGGGCGATGATGTCGATCACCCGGCCGGTGATGTTTTCATCGGTCTTGATCTCGCGCTCCAGCTTCATTTGTTCCTTGGGGAACAGCGGCGTGAGGTTTTCGAACATCACCTTGTGCTTGTTGTGCTCAGGTGACAGGCCGTTGATGGCGTCAAGTTTGTTCAGCGCGAAGTAACGCTCGCCGTCCTTGGGCGTGCGCACCTCGCCCTCGATCATGTCGCCGGTGTGCAGGTTGAACCGGCGAATCTGGCTCGGGGAGATGTAGATGTCGTCGGTGGATGCCGTGAAGCTGGTGTCCATGTTGCGCAGGAAGCCAAAGCCATCGGGCAGCACTTCCAGCACGCCATCCGCGAAGACCTGCTCACCCGCCTTGGCGCGCTTCTTGATGATGGCAAACATCAGCTCTTGTTTGCGCATGCGGCCGGTGTTCTCGATTTCGAGTGCTTCGGCTTGCTTGAGCACTTCAGACACGTGCAGTGCCTTGAGTTCGTTCAGGTGCATGGAATGGACTCCGACAAGGAGTGCAGAAAAAAACGGGGGAGTGGTGTGAGGCAGCGGGGTTGTCCCGACTCACGGCACGGTGGCTGGCAGCGACGAGGCTTGGATGTGCTAACCGGCGATGTCGAAATTATGACAGGAAAAATACGCCCGGCAGCAGCGGCCGGGCGGGGTGACGCAGAAGGGCGCTCAGGCCAGTTGCTGGTCGATGAAGGCGGTCAGTTGTGCCTTGCTCAAGGCGCCCACTTTGGTGGCGGCCGGCTGGCCGTCCTTGAAGAGGATCAGCGTGGGGATGCCACGGATGCCAAATTGGGCCGGCACGGCGCGGTTGTCGTCCACGTTGACCTTGGCGATCTGCAGTTTGCCGTTGTAGCTACCGGCCACCTCGTCGAGGATGGGGGCGATCATCTTGCAGGGGCCGCACCACTCGGCCCAGAAGTCCACCAGCACCGGGCCGCTGGCCTGGAGCACATCGGTCTGGAAGCTGTCGTCGGTCACGTGTTTGATCAGGTCGCTGGCCATGGTTTTGCCTCTGGGGAGCAGGTGTCTAGCAGTTAAAGTGGCGTCATTGTGACAGAAAGCGTATTTCCATGACGGCACCCCTGGCGGGCCCCGCTGACAGGCTTGCGGGCCACTGGGCCCAGCAGGTGTCGGCCATTCGGCGTCACCTGCAACACTGTAGCGCCCACGCGGGCCGCACCCTGGTGCTGGTGCCCTATGCCCAACTGATGGCCCAGGCCCGCCAGGCGTGGCGCGACCATGCGGGCGTCCAGGGCGGTTTTGTGCCCCGTTTCGAGACCACTCGCAACTGGGCGCAGCAACTGGGGCCGCATGAGCCTGGCGAACTCGATCACGGCGCCGACGCCGCCCGCAACCGCGTGCTGGCCCAGCGATTGCTGGAGCAGACCGCCGGTGGGCGCCTGCCGCCCGATTTGGCGCCGGCCCTGGTCGAACAACTGCTGGACGCGGCCGCCCAGCTCGTGCCGCTGGCCAGCGCCGTGCACCCCGCATCGCGCGCCGGGTGGGCCGGCCAGCAGCGGGACGGCCTCGCCGGTTTGTTGCCCGGCGGTGTCGCGGCCTGGGAGGGCTTGGTGCAAGCGGTGGCCCTGGAATGGGTGGGCCACAGCAGCTTCGCCACCGACGTGGTGTGGCAACACGCCTTGCCCGGGCAGGGCCTCGATGCGCTGGTGCTGCTGCAGGGCATGCAGCCCGACCCCCTTGGGCAGGCCTTGGTGTCGGCCTGGGGCGAGCGGGGCCTGAGCCTGCCCCTGGCCATGGTCGCAGACCAGGCGGTCGACCACGTCGCGCTTCACAGCTGCGCCGACGCCCAGGACGAGGCCCAGCGTGCCGCCGCCTGTGTGCTGG
>DASUIK010000140.1:0-8118 GCA_036279795.1 Burkholderiaceae bacterium
CATGGCCTCCGAGGGCAGATCGGCCGAACTTTTGCCAAAACCCCGGTAGTCGATGCCGAGCACCGAAAAACCCAGCTCCTGCATGCGTTGCATGCGAAAGGCCGAGCCGGTCACGTTCCAGCGTGCGCCGTGCAGGTAGAGCAGGATGGGCGCGTCGGCGCTGCGTTCGAAGTCGGCATGGGGTGCCCACAGGCCGTGCAGCTTGACCGGCTGACCGCTCTCGCGGGAAGCGAACTCGATCCACACATCGCTCATGCCGGCAGCCGCCTCGGCACCGCGCGACCAACTGCGGTCAGACGGTTGGAAGATCCACTGGCGCTGTTTTTCGTCCAGCGTGGCGCAGCCGGCCAGCAAGCCCACAGCGGCGATCAACACAAAAAGCAGGCGTTTCATGGGGTGGTCCGAGCAGCAGGCGCGCGAAAAGTTCAGGGCAGAATGGCCGCCATGTCCGCATTTACCTTCTGCACATCATGACCGACAGTGTCTTCACCCGCATCGTCCGTCGCGAAATCCCGGCCGCCATCGTGTTCGAGGACGAGCAGGTGATTGCTTTCATGGACGCCGGTCAGGTCAACCCCGGCCACGTGCTGGTGGCCACCAAACGCCAGGTGGAAACCGTGATGGAACTGGCCGAGGCCGAAGCCGCCCACCTGTTTGCCGTTGCCACCCGCGTGGCCAAGGTGGTGCAGGCCACCTTCCAGCCCGAGGGCATGACGCTGCTGCAAACCAACAAACCCGCCGGCTGGCAGACCGTGCCCCACGTGCATGTGCACGTGCTGCCGCGTTATGCCAACGACGGGGCCGATCTCGTGTGGCCGCGCAAAGACCCAGGCTTGGAGCGGCTCAGGGAATACGCCAAGCGGATTGTGATCTGATCTTTTTTATCATTTTGTCCTTCGCAACCTCTGGATTCCATGGAGACGCCATGAAAAACGACGGATGGACTGAACGCTGGGCGGAACGTTTTCGGGGGGCGTGGGTAGGGCTGTCGGTGGCGCTGCTTCTGGTGGCCGTGCCGGCGCGTGCTGACGAGGCCGAGAGTGCGAAATTGGCTGCCAGTGTGCCCATCGCCGACGTGCACATGCACCTGTATCGCGGCCTGTCACCAGAAGCGCTGCGGGCCGCCATGGACCGCAACAATGTGCGCTGGGGCGGTGGCGTCGGGCCGGTGGGGCCGGGGTATGACCCGTTGGCTTTTCGGGAACTGTTGGGGCCACGGTATTTTCCAGCCGGGGCCCAGGCCGAACAGTTTGTGATGTTCCAGGCGGGCGGCGCGAGCGAGTTGACCAGCGCTGACAGCCCGCGCTTCAAGGCACTCATGGAGCAGTTGACTGGTCAGTTCGAGCGCAAGGAGATCACTGGGGTGGGCGAATTGGTGCTCAACAACAACCGATCGTCCGCCATGCCGGGGTTTGCACGCAAGGTTCGTGTTGATGCCGACAATTTGCAGGCCATGTACGCACTCGCACAGAAGTACCAGGGTTTTGTGCAGGTGCACATGGACGACGACCGCGACAGCATCGAACAGATCGAGCACATGGCCAAGCGCTACCCTGATGTGCCCTTCATCCTGGCGCACTGCATGACGCGCGCACCGGCCCAGGTGGCGCGCGAAGTGCTGACGCGGCACGCCAACCTGTACTGCGACACGTCTTACCGGTCCACGGCACGCAACGCGGCGCCCATGCTGCGTCCGCACATGATTCACACGGTAGAGGGCACCGATTCGGCGTGGTTGGCGGTGATCGAGGCCTTGCCCGACCGTTTCATGGTGGGCACCGACATTTACACCCAGGACGTGTCCTACGACGCGGTCATCGGTGCCATCCGAAGCGGCCTGCTGGCCAAGCTCAGCACGACCACGCTGAAGAAGGTTGCGCACGAGAATGCGCAGCGGGTCTTTCGCTTGCCAGCCCTACAACCCTGAAGGGCTGGGTGCCTGCCGCTCGGGCTGCGGCAGGGCTTCTCAGCCAGATGTGGCTCAGATCACACCTTGCGCCAGCATGGCGTCAGCCACCTTCACGAAGCCGGCGATGTTGGCGCCGTCCACGTAGCTGACCGAACCATCGGCGCGCTGACCGTGTTGCAAGCAGGCCTGGTGGATGCCGACCATGATGCCGTGCAGGCGCTGGTCCACTTCCTCGCGCGGCCAGCTCAGGCGCATGGCGTTCTGGCTCATTTCCAGACCTGAGGTGGCGACGCCGCCGGCGTTGCTGGCCTTGCCGGGGGCGTACAACACACCTGCGTCCTCGAACACGCGCACCGCCTCCAGCGTGGTGGGCATGTTGGCGCCTTCGGCCACACACTTCACACCGTTGGCCAGCAGAGTGCGTGCATCTTGGGCGTCCAGCTCGTTCTGGGTGGCGCAGGGTAGGGCCACGTCCACGGGCACCGCCCAGGGGCGCACACCGGCTTCAAACCGGGTTTTGGTGCGTTCTGCGTAGTCGCTGACGCGGCCGTACAGGTGGTTTTTCACGTCCATCAGTTCGGCCAGCTTTTCGGGCGTGAAGCCGTCTTCGTCGATGACCGTGCCGCTGGAGTCCGATACGGTGACGACCTTGGCGCCCAGCGCCATCGCTTTTTCCACCGCGTACTGGGCCACGTTGCCCGAGCCCGACACGCTCACGCGCAGGCCGTCAAACGACATGCCTTTCTGTTTCAGCATCTCCTGCGCGAAGTACACCGTGCCGTAGCCGGTGGCTTCGGGGCGGATCAGCGAGCCGCCGAAGCTCAGGCCCTTGCCGGTGAACACGCAGTCGGCCCGGTTGCTGAGCTTTTTCATCATGCCGGCCATGTAGCCCACCTCGCGTCCGCCCACGCCGATGTCGCCAGCGGGCACGTCGGTGTCGGCGCCCACGTGGCGGAACAATTCGCTCACCAGTGCCTGGCAGAAACGCATCACCTCGCCGGGGCTTTTGCCTTTGGGGTCGAAGTCGGAGCCGCCTTTGCCGCCACCCATGGGCAGGGTGGTCAAGGCGTTTTTGAAGGTCTGCTCGAAGGCCAGGAACTTGAGGATGGACAGATTGACCGACGGATGGAAACGCATGCCGCCCTTGTAGGGGCCAATGGCCGAGCTGTGCTGGATGCGATAGCCCCGGTTGACTTGCACGTCCCCGTGGTCGTTGACCCAGGAGATGCGGAACATGACGATGCGCTCGGGCTCGACCAGGCGGTCCAGCAGGCCTTGTTCGGCGTATTTGGGCTGGCGCTGGATGAAGGGCCAGAGGCTTTCCATCACCTCACCCACGGCCTGGTGGAATTCGGGCTGGCCGGGGTTGCGCTGGGCGACGTGCTCAAGAAAGGCGTGAACCGATGCGTACTTCAATGTCATGCTCCAAAAATGTGCATGACATTATGCGAATGTCGCATTTCGTGAACCGAAATAGAGCGTACCCAGAAGTCAATGCACTTTTTATGTGCCCAAAAGGAACTTTTTGCTTTGTTTTGGGGCGTCGGGTTTTGGTGCTCTGCCGATGGCGGCGCTTGCTAGCGCCACAGCGTCACCGCCAGCCCGGCTGCTGCGCAGGTGCCGAGCAGGGAAAACACACCGGTCTTGAAGCGAAACAAGGCCACGGCAGCGGCCACGGTGATGGCGGCCGAAACGGCATCAAAGGCGCCGCCAAATCCTTGTGGCCACCACACGTGGTAGGCAAAAAACAGCGCGAGGTTGAGGATCACACCCACCACCGCTGCGGTGATGGCTGACAGCGGCGCGGTGAAACCCAGCTTGCCGTGGGTGGCTTCCACCAAGGGGCCTCCCGCCAGAATGAACACAAAAGACGGCAGGAAGGTGAAGAAGGTGACCACGGTGGCGGCCACGGCGCCGGCGGCGAACAGCGCGTCCGGCCCCAGCACCTGCTGTTGCCACCCACCCACAAAACCCACGAAGGCCACCACCATGATGAGTGGCCCCGGCGTGGTTTCGCCCAGTGCCAGGCCGTCGATCATCTGTGTGCCGCTGAGCCACTGAAAGGTTTCAACCGCGCCTTGGTAGACGTAAGGCAGCACGGCGTAGGCGCCGCCGAAGGTGAGCAGTGCGGCCTTGGTGAAAAACCAGCCCATCTGTGCCAGCGTGGTGTGCCAGCCCTGCCATGCCACCAGGATGCCCATGGCGAGCAACCACAACCCGGCGCCTGCGGCCAGCACCTTGAGCAGGTGTGCGCGTGAAAAGCGGGCGTGGGCGGGCGTGGGGGTGTCGTCGTCGATGAGTGCCGGGCCATAGCTGGTGCGGGCGGTGCCGTGGCCACCCCCCAGGGCAAACACCCGGGGCCAGCGCTGCGCCCCCAGCCAGCCGATCAGGCCAGCGACCGCCACGATGGCGGGAAACGGTGTGTCGAACGCAAAGATGGCCACAAAAGAGGCCGCCGCGATGCCCCACATCCAGCCGTTTTTGAGCGCACGTGTTCCGATGCGGTGGGCCGCATGCAGCACCAGGGCAGTCACGGCCGGCTTGATGCCGTAGAACAGGCCCGCCACCACCGGCACGTTGCCAAAGGCGAGGTAAATCCAGGACAGCGCAATAAGAATGAACAGCGAAGGCAACACAAACAGGGCACCGGCCACGATGCCGCCCCAGCTGCGGTGCAACAGCCAGCCGATGTAAGTGGCCAGTTGCTGTGCCTCGGGGCCGGGCAGCAGCATGCAGTAGTTGAGCGCGTGCAGGAATCGGTTTTCGCTGATCCAGCGCCGGCGCTCCACCAGCTCGGTGTGCATGATGGCGATTTGCCCGGCCGGGCCGCCAAAACTGATGAAGCCCAGCTTGAGCCAGAAGCGCAGGGCCTCGGCGAAGCTGACCGACGGTGGGGCTTCGTTGGGATGGGGCGTCGTCATGGAGGAGGGTCAGCGCCCGCGCAGAAACAGCCCGTCGAGTTCGCGCATGGACAGCTGGCGCCAGGTGGGCCGGCCGTGGTTGCACTGGTCGGCGCGGTCGGTGGTTTCCATCTGGCGCAAGAGGGCGTTCATCTCCTCCAGGGTGAGCCGGCGGTTGGCGCGCACCGCGCCGTGGCAGGCCATGGTGGCCAGCAGCTCGTTGCGGGCGCGTTGCACCACGGTGCTCGCGTCGTGTTGGCCCAGCTCGGCCAGCACGCTGCGCGCCAGCGCCACCGCATCGCCTTGCGCCAGGGTGGCGGGCACCGCGCGCACGGCCAGGGTCTGGGGGGAGAAGGGGGCGATCTCCAGGCCCAGCTGCAACAACACATCGGCGCTGCTTTCTGCCGTGGCCACCTCGGCCGGCGAGGCGGCGAATGTGGCCGGGATCAGCAAGGGCTGGCTGCTCAGTGCGGCGTCCGGGCCGGCATCCAGCTGCTGTTTGAGCCGCTCGTAGACGATGCGCTCGTGGGCGGCGTGCATGTCCACCACCACCAGGCCTTGGGCGTTTTCGGCCAGGATGTAGACGCCGTGCAGTTGCGCGATAGCGCGGCCCAAGGGCCATGTGTCGGCTGGCGCGGCGTCTGTGGCTGGGGCGGGCGTGGGCCAAGGGGCCAACCTGGGCGCCTCGGGCTGCGCGGCGGACGGCGACGGTGCCCACAGGGCCCCCAGATCGTTCACCCGGTGGCCGGCCTCGGGTGGGCTGCTGGGCCGGTACATGAAGGGCGATGACGAGGGCCGCTCGGCCAGCGGCAGCGGGGTTTGCCAGGCGGGCGAGACCAGCGTCGGCTCAGGTGCTGCCAGCGCGCTGGCGGTATGGGACAACGGGTTCATCGCAGGCTGGCCAGCCCGCGAGGCCGCCAGCGTGTCCTCCACCGCGTGGCGCACCGCTTGGTGCACCTCGCGGCTGTCGCGAAAGCGCACCTCGATTTTCGTCGGGTGCACGTTCACGTCCACGCGGCGCGGGTCGATCTCGATGTGCAGGGCGTACACCGGCTGGCGCTGGCCGTGCAACACGTCTTCAAAGGCGGCGCGGGCGGCGTGGCTCACCACCTTGTCGCGCACAAAGCGGCCGTTCACATAGGCAAACTGTTGGTCGGCGCGCGCGCGCGCAAAGTCGGGCAGGCCCACACGGCCCCACACCCGGATGGGGTGCGGGTGTTCGCTGCTGCTTTGCCAGGCCACGGGCAGGCTGTTGTCGAGGAACTCGCGACCCAGCACCTCGCCCAGGCGCTGCGCCATCGCCTCTTCAGGCGTGGCGCCGGGCGGCGCTGCGCGCCACTGTTCCACCAGTTTGCCTTCGTGCCAGATGGCAAAACCCACGTCGGGCCGGGCCAGGGCGTGGCGGCGCACGGCCTCCACGCAGTGGGCCAGCTCGGTGGCGTCGGTCTTAAGGAACTTGCGGCGCGCCGGTGTGCTGTAGAACAGCTCGCGCACCTCCACGCTGGTGCCCGTGCCACGGGGTGCAGGGCTCAGTTCGCCGGTGCGGGCGTTGAGCAGCCACGCGTGGTCGCTGGCATCACCGTCGTTTCCGCGCGTGCGCGACAAGAGGCTGAGGTCGGCCACGGACGCGATGGCAGCCAAGGCTTCGCCGCGAAACCCCATGGTGCCCACGGCTTCAAGATCGTCCAGCGATCGGATCTTGCTGGTCGCATGGCGTTTGAGGGCCACGGGCAGCTCGCCGCGCGGGATGCCCTGCCCATCGTCTTCCACCGCGATCAGGCGCACGCCACCGGCCAGCAGGCGCACCGTGATCTGGCGCGCACCCGCGTCCAGTGCGTTGTCGACCAACTCACGCACCACCGATGCGGGGCGCTCCACCACCTCGCCGGCAGCGATCTGGCTGATCAGCTCGTCGGGCAGTTCAAGGATGGCGCGGCGGGGTGTGGCCGAGGCGGGGAAGTCATGGGGTGCGTTCACGAACGGATTTTAGGGCGCCCCGATAATCCCCACCCATGGACATCATTGCGACCTTGATCGATTTCATCCTGCACGTGGATACCCACCTGGAGGCCTTTGTGCAGGCCCATGGGGCCTGGGTGTATGCCCTGTTGTTTCTCATCATTTTTGTGGAAACGGGCGTGGTGGTCATGCCCTTTCTGCCGGGCGACTCCTTGCTCTTTGTGGTGGGCGCGCTGTGTGGCGCCGGCTTCATGAGCCTGCCCCTGGCCATGGTGCTGCTGGTCTTGGCCGCCATCCTGGGCGACCAACTCAACTACTCGATCGGGCGCTACTTCGGCCCCAAGGTCTTCCAGTGGGAGGACTCGCGTTTTTTCAACCGCAAGGCTTTTGACCGCGCCCACAACTTCTACGAGCGCTACGGTGGCATCACCGTCATCCTGGCGCGTTTCATGCCTTTTGTGCGCACCTTTGTGCCCTTCGTGGCCGGTGTGGCCGAGATGACGCGCAGCACCTTCACCTTCTACAACGTCATTGGCGCGCTGATCTGGGTGGTGGGCCTCACGGGCGCGGGCTACCTGTTCGGCAACCTGCCCTGGGTGCAAACCCATCTGAGCAAAATCATCTGGGCCATGATCATCGTGCCGGGGCTGATCGCCATGTTCGGCGCATGGCGGGCCTCGCGGGCCGAAGCGAAATCGGCCGCCTGATCATCACGACATCTGCCGTGTGCGTGCCAGCGGTGGGTTCTTGGAAAAGTAGCGCACGATGCCGCGCATCAGCGCGTCGGCTAGCTGGTTCTGGTAGGCGGGGTCGTTGAGGCGCTGCTCTTCGTCGGGGTTGCTGATGAAGGCGGTTTCCACCAGCACGCTGGGGATGTCGGGCGCCTTGAGCACCGCGAAGCCCGCCTGCTCCACGCGCGGCTTGTGCAGCTTGCCCACGCGCCCAATTTCGCCCAGCAGCGCAGAGCCGAACTTGAGGCTGTCGTTGATCTGCGCGGTGGTGCTCATGTCGAGCAGCACGCGGCGTACTCCGGCGTCTTGTGATCCCAGATTGATGCCGCCCACGAGGTCGGCTTTATTTTCCTTGTCGGCCATCCAGCGTGCGGCGGCGCTGGAGGCGCCCTTGTCACTCAAGGCATAGACGCTGGCACCCTGCGGGCGCGGCGTGAAGAAGGCATCGGCGTGCAGGCTCACGAACAGGTCGGCTTGTACCCGGCGCGCTTTGTCCACGCGCACGTGCAGGGGCACGAAGAAGTCGGCATCGCGGGTCATGAAGGCGCGCATCTGATTGCCGTTCACCTGGGTCGCGTTGATGCGCTCGCGCAGCCGGTGCGCCACCTGCAGCACCACG
>DASUIK010000141.1:0-6165 GCA_036279795.1 Burkholderiaceae bacterium
CGCCACCCCATTTCGTCGGCCATGTTCTGGTACTACGAAAGCCCGGCCGGCGCGCTGTGGGAGTACTACACCGACGAGGACGAGCTGACCGCCGACTGGCAGCCGCGCGAATTCACACCCGGCCCCACCGTGTTCGCCGAATGGGCCATCAAGGGGGGCATCGACGGCCACACCCGCCGCCAGAAAAACGCCGAAGCGCCCAGCGGCAAGTTCATGACCGACAAACCCAAGGCCTGAAGGAGGCATCCATGCTGAACCGCACCCTTTACAACGAGACCCACCAGAACCGCACGGCGCCTCCCACGGCATATGAGAGCCTGCTCGGCGACAGCATCGAGCGCGCTTTTGCCGCCGGCATCCACGACCTCGAAGGCCTGGTGGCCTTCCTCAACGAAGGTGGCCCGGCCGGCCCCAACGGCCAGCCATGGACGACCGCCAGCTACCAGCAGGAAATGGCCCGCCTGGGCGCCTGAAGCACAAGGAGCACGACATGAACACGCAAACCATCAACGTGATGCTGGACCCGGTTGACCAGGCGCTCGAAGTGGGCCTCAAGGACCTGTGGTACCCCGTCTGCCCGTCGAACTTCCTCAAGGAAAGCCCGATCTCGTTGCGCCGCCTGGGCTACAAGATCGCGCTGTGGCGTGACAACACCGGCAAGGTGCACGCGCTCGAAGACCGCTGCCCCCACCGCGGCGCGCCGCTGTCGCTGGGTGTGATCCTGGGCGACCGCATTGCTTGCCCTTACCACGGTGTCGAGGTGTGCACCGACGGTGTGGCCGTGCGCGTGCCGGGCAGTCCGGGCTGCAAGCTCGAAGGCAGCCAGGCCACCCGCCGCTTCCACGCGGTGGAAGCCGCTGGCGCCATCTTCCTGTTCAATGCCACCGATCCCTTCCTGGCCGAAGCGCCGCCGCTGCGCCTGCCCGAGCAACTGACCTCGCCCGAGTGGTCCAACTTCCTGTGCTACGTGGAGTGGGCAGGCGACTACCGCTACGTCATCGACAACGTGATGGACCCCATGCACGGCGTGTACCTGCACAAGCAGTCGCACACCATGGCCGAAGGTGAAAACACGGCCGAGTTCCAGATCCGCGACGTGCCCAACGGCTTCATCTTCGAGAAAAAAGGCCAGCGCGACGTCAACTTCGACTGGACCGAGTGGACCGACACCGGCATCCACACCATGCGCCTGGAAATTCCTTACCCCAAGACGGGCGGCCCCGGCGGCAACTTCACCATCATTGGCGCGTTCTCGCCCGCCGAGAAAAACGTGACGGCGGTGTTCTTCTGGCGTTGCCGCAAGGTGCAGGGCTGGCAGCGCGACACCTGGCGTTTCCTCTACAAGAACCGCCTGGAAAAACGCCACTGGGACGTGCTGGAGCAAGACCGCATTGCCATGGAAAACATGGAGCCCGACGCCAACCAGCACGAGCACCTGTACGCACACGACATGGGCATCGTGCGCCTGCGCCGCCACATGAAGAAACTGGCGCAGGCACAATTGGAACGTCAAGCCGCCTCCGCCTGAAAGTGTTCCCATGAGCCAAACCCTGCAAGCCTTTGTCCACACCCTGCGTTTTGAAGCCGATGACATCCTCGGCATCGAGTTGCGACCGGTCGACGGCGGCGCCTTTCCTGCCTTCACGGCGGGCGCCCACATCGATCTGCACCTGCCCAACGGTTTGGTGCGCAGCTACTCGCTGCTGAATGCGCCGGGCGAAACCCACCGCTACGTGGTGGCGGTGCTCAAGGATAAGGCCAGCCGGGGCGGTTCGCGTTGTGTGCACGACCAACTGCGTGTGGGCCTGAAGCTCGCCATCGACGCGCCGCGCAACAACTTCCCGCTGCACGAAGACGCCGGCCACACCGTGCTGGTGGCCGGTGGCATCGGTGTCACGCCCATCCTGTGCATGGGCCGCCGCCTGCAGCAGCTGGGCAAGTCCTTTGAGGTGCTGTACTTTGCGCGCTCGCGCCAGAGTGCGGCTCTGACCGCCGAGATCGAAGCCCTGGGCGTGCCGGTGCACTGGCACTTCGACGTTGAAAAAGGCGGCCCCCCGGACCTGAAGGCCCTGCTGGGCTCGCGCGGTGCGGTGGCCAACACCCATTTCTACGCCTGCGGTCCTTCGGTGATGCTCGACAACTTTGTCGCCACCTGCGAAGCCTTGGGCCACGCCAACGCCCACATCGAGCGTTTTGCCGCCGTGGAAGTGGCGGCCTCGGCCGATGCCAAACAGAGCTACACGGTGGAGCTCAAGCGCTCGGGCAAGGTCATCGAGATCACGCCCGCGAAGTCCTTGCTGCACACCTTGCTGGACCACAAGATCGACGTGGACCACAGTTGCGAGGAAGGCATTTGTGGCGCCTGCGAAACCCGCGTGCTGGAAGGCGAACCCGACCACCGCGATTCCGTGCTCAGCGCCTCCGAGCACGCCAGCAACAAGATGATGATGGTCTGCGTTTCGGGCTGTAAATCGGCCCGCTTGGTGCTTGACCTCTGAGTCCCGTGTGCGGCCACGCCGCACACCTCATTCCTCGTCTTTCCCCGCTGCCTCGCCGCACTGCGCGCGCAGGCGGCGCAACACCTCATACAGCGTGCGGCGTTCGTGGGGTGACAGCGTCAGGATCATGGCCGCCTGACTGCGTTGCGCCTCCGGCATGATGCGCTCGTACAGCGCCTGGCCCGCCGGCGTCATGGCCACCACCATGCCCTTGCGCCCGGCCGGTGGCGTCACCACATCCACCAAGCCTCGCTTGGCCATCAGCTGCAGCGTGCGGCTGACCTGCGCCTTGTCGGCCGCCGATTCCGCCACCAGCTCTGGGAATGGCAGCGTGCCTGCCGCCGCCAGGACCGACAGCAGGCGCCATTCCGACACCGACAAATCAAAACGCTCCGCATAGGGCAGCGTGATGCTGCGTCGCAGCCCGTTGCTGGTGTGGCTGAACAGCGTGGTCAGAAAGTTGTGCACGTCCAGGCCCGTGCCTTCGGGCGTTAGATCGTCCCACGGGCAAGGGGGAGCGGCATGGGGTTCGGGGGATCGTGCTGGGGAACGTGATCGACTCATGGCGCGATCTTACGCGGCATGTCGTAGATCGATCAACAAATGTTGACGACACAACAAAATCCGCCTACGATGGTAACGCGTCAAAAAAAGCGGCACACGCTTTTGTCCGCATACCGCGTTCTGCTGGCTGTGAACTGGCAGGGCCTCCACCCCATGTGCCTCGCCCCTCAGGAGTGAAAGATGAAACTGGATCGTCGTCAGTGTTTGGCCGTTGTCATGGCCGTCGGCGCCGTGGCCGCCGGTGCCGCGAACGCGCAGAGCTACCCCGAAAAACCCATCAGTGTGGTGGTGGGTTACCCGCCGGGCGGTGACACCGACGCCATGGCGCGCCTGTTCGCCGACAAGCTGGCCCAGCGCCTGAAGCAGCCTGTGATCGTGGAAAACCGCCCGGGCGCCGGTGGCACGGTGGGCAACGCGTTCGTTGGCAAGGCGCGGCCTGATGGCTACACCCTGTTGTTCACGCCCAACCCATTCACGACCGCGCCCTTCGTGATGAAGCTGTCGGCCGGGAACCAGTACGACGTGCTGAACGGCTTCGAGCCCATCGTCAAGACCGCCACGCAGCCCCTGGTGCTGGTGGCCCATCCGAGCGCTGGCGTGAAGAGCATCCCCGAGATGATCGCGGCCGCCAAGGCCGGCAAACCCATGAGCTACGCCAGCCCCGGCGCCGGCTCGCCCATGCATGTGGTGGCCGAATGGCTTAACCGCAGCGCCGACGTGAAGATCAACCACGTGCCGTACCGTGGCGTGGGCCCGTCGGTGACCGATGTGGTGGGTGGGCACGTCCCCACCGCCTGGGTGACGCTGGGCCCGGTCACGCAGCACTTCGCCACCGGCCGTTTACTGCCGCTGACCATCGCCGACGCCAAACGCACCCCGCTGGCACCCAGCATCCCCACGCTGGCAGAGCAAGGCTACAAGGACGTGGTCGTGGGCGCTTGGAACGGCTTCTTCGCGCCCAAGGGCACGCCGGCCGAGGTCGTCAAGCTGCTGAACAGCCACCTCAACGAGATCGTGAAGATGCCCGATGTGATCGAGAAGATGGCCGTGTTCGGTGCCTTGCCCGCCGGTGGCGCGCCGGACGTGCTGGGCAAGACCAACGCCAGCGAGTACGAGCAGATGGGCAAGCTGATCAAAGAGCTCGGCATCACGGCCGAATGACCATGAGCGCCTCGACCCTGGGCACGGAGGTGCCCCAACTCTCCGCCTGTGCCAAGGTGTCGGGCCGCGCTGTGTACGCGGGCGACGTCAAGCTGCCGGGCATGTTGCACGGCAAGGTGCTGCGCAGCCCCTACCCGCACGCGCGCATCGTCTCCATCGACACCTCGGCGGCGCGCGCGCTGCCGGGCGTGAAGGCCGTGTTGACCGGCGACGACGCGCCCGACACCCTGTGGGGCGTGCACAAAAAGGAACGCGCTGTGCTGGCCAAAGGCGTGGTGCGCTTTGCGGGCGAGGAGGTCGCCGCCGTGGCCGCCACGTCCGACGAGATTGCGCGCGACGCGCTGGATCTCATCCAGATCGAGTACGAAGAGCTGCCTGCCATCTTCACGCCTGACGAGGCGCTGGACGAGGAAGCGCCGGGCGTGCACCCGGGCCGCAACAACATCGCGCACGAAATCCGTTTCGAACGCGGCAGCGTGGAAGTAGGCTTTGCCGAGGCCGACCTGATCCATGAGGCGACCTATTCCACCCACGCGCAGTACCCCGGCTACCTGGAGCCCATGGCCACCGTGGCCGCGTTGGATGGCGACGGCCGCTTGCAGGTCTGGACCTCGACGCAGTCGGTGTTCCTCGCGCGCGGCCGCATCGCCACCGTGTTGGGCCAGCCGGTGTCCCGCGTGCGGGTGATGCAGGCCATGACGGGTGGAGGGTTCGGCGGCAAGATCGTCGAAGACGACAACCAGCTGGTGTGTGGCCTGCTCGCGCTCAAGACGGGCAAGCCCGTGAGGCTGGTGAACAACCGGCTGGAAGACTTTCTCGCCACGCCCAGCAGCGTGCCGGAGCGCATCACCCTCAAGCTGGGCATGAAACGTGATGGCCGCATCGTGGCCAAAGACGTGCGCATCGTGGCCGAGTGCGGCGCCTACGCGGGCCTCGCGCCCGAGGTGATGCACGTGAGCGCCATGCGCAGCGACAACATGCACCGCCTGCAGCACGTGCGCTCGCACGCCACGCTGGTCTACACCCACACGCCGCCGCACGGCGCGTTCCGGGGTTTTGGCGGCACGCAGATGCTGTTCGCGCTCAACAGCCACATCGACGCCATGGCGCGGGAACTGGGCCTGGACCCGGTGGCCGTGCACAAGCTCAACGCGGTGCAGGCCGGCGACACCTCGGTGCACGGCTGGAAGATCGGCAGCACCGGGCTGCGCGAATGCCTGGACCAGTGCACCGAAGCCATGGACTGGCACACACGGCGTGCCAGCAGTGCCGCCGGCCAGACCGGCGTCAAACGCCGTGGCGTGGGCGTGGCCGCCGCCATGCACGTCAGCGGCAACCGCACCATGGGCAATTGGGACGGCTCCACCGTGGTGCTGCGTCTCAACGAAGACGGCCGCGCTGTGGTGCTCAGCGGTGAATGCGACATGGGCCAGGGCGCGGCCACCATGCTGGCCCAGGTGGTGGCGCACGAACTGAACATCCCGCTGGCCCATGTGCACGTGGCGCCACCGGACACCGACACCTCGCCGTTCGCCATCGGTACGTTGGCGTCGCGCGTCACCATGTCGGGCGGCAACGCGGCACTCGTGGCGGCGCGCAAGGCCAAGGCGCAGCTGTTCGAGGTGGCCGCTGGCCTGCTCGGGTGTGACGCACAACAACTCGAAATCGCCGACGGCCAGGTGCGCGTGGTTGGTGAACCCACACGCGCCAAGCCGCTGGGCGACGTGGTGCGCCAGCACATCTGGCGCCACGGCGGCGAAGGCCTGCAAGTCAGCGGCAGCTGGGACCCGCAAACCCAGACGTTCGATCCCGCCACGCTGATGGGCAACATTGCCGCCGCCTACTCGTTTGCCGCGCAGGTGGTGGAAGTGGAGGTGGACACGGAGACCGGCCAGGTGAGCGTGGTCGACAGCTTTGTCTCCGACGACTGCGGCAAGGCCTT
>DASUIK010000142.1:0-2347 GCA_036279795.1 Burkholderiaceae bacterium
ATTCCCAAAGAATGGGAAAGAAAGGTTGAAGGGCATGGGCGAGCGCTTTGATACTGCGGCCATGTTGACGAGCGCATCGCCTTCCGTGGCTTCCACCGACCGGGTCCTTCAGGTCCTGGCGGTGTTGGCGCAGCACGGCCGGGCCATGAGCGCGTCGGAGCTGATGCAAAAAACAGGCCTGGCGCGCAGCACGCTGTACCGCCAGCTGGGCCGGCTCAAGGACTGGGGCTTCGTGTCGGAAACCGACGCCAGCTACGCCCCCGGCCCGCTGAGCCTGCAGCTCGCCCTGGGTTTCGACCTGGCGTCCAACGTCATGCGCGTCGCCCGCCCCGAGATGGAGGCGCTGTCGCGCCAGTCGCACGAAAGCGTGGGCCTGATCGTGGCGGTCAACGACCGCGCGGTCTGCCTGGACATGGTCGAGAGCCAGCACTCGCTGCGCTGCTCCTTCGAGAAGGGCCGCAGCGTGCCCTTGCGCGACGGCGCTTCGGCCAAGTGCGTGCTGGCCCACCTGCCCGAGTTGCAACGCCGCGCGGTGCTGGACATGCAGCACGAACCCGGCAGCGCCGAGTGGCGCGCGGCCGACCAGGCCCTGGCCGCCATCCGCGACGCCGGTTGCATCAGCAGCGCGGGCGAGGTGGATGCCGGTGTCTGGGGCGTGAGCGCGCCGGTGTTTGCCGCGCCACGCCACGCGGTGGGTGCCATCACGCTGATGGCACCGATCTCGCGTGTGCAAGGCCAGGAGGCCGCGCTCACCCAGATGACCGTGGTGGCCGCCGCCCGCATCTCGCGCCAACTCAGCCCCGCTTGAATTCCCTTTTCCCTCAACCCCCTCCCCAGGAGCTTTCCCATGAACATCCGTCGTCAACTTCTTCTTGCCGCCGCCGCCTTGAGCTTGGGCACCGCCTCGGTGCACGCACAAGACAACGTGCTGCGCGTTGGCACCGACGCCACCTTCCCGCCCATGGAGTACGTGGACAACGGCAAGCGCACCGGCTTCGACATCGAACTGGTGGAAGCCCTGGCCAAGGCCATGGGCAAGCAGGTCGAGTGGGTGGACATCGACTTCAAAGGCCTGATCCCCGGCCTGATCTCCAAGCGTTTCGACATGGCGGTCTCGGCCATCTACATCACCGACGAACGCAAGAAGGTGGTGGACTTCACCGACAGCTACTACGCCGGTGGCCTGGTGGCCATGGTCAAGGACAACAACACCAGCATCAAGAAGCTGGCCGACCTGGACGGCAAGAAGGTCTCGGTGCAGGTGGGCACCAAGTCGGTCGGCTACCTGACCGAAAAGCACCCCAAGGTGCAGCGCATCGAGGTTGAAAAGAACCAGGAAATGTTCAACCTGGTGGACATCGGCCGCGCCGACGCCGCCGTGACCGGCAAGCCCGCCGCCTTCCAGTACGTGCGCACCCGTGGCGGCATGCGCGTGCTCGAAGAGCAGCTCACCACCGAGGAGTACGGCATGGCGATCCGCAAGGACACGCCCGAGCTGACCAAGGCCGTGAACGCCGCCCTGACCAAGGTCAAGGCCGACGGCACCTACGCCGCGCTGATCAAGAAGTGGTTCCCCGCGAAGTAAAGCTCCCCCCGCGCCGCCTGCGGCGGCATCCCCGGTGGGGTGCTTCGGCGGCGTGAACAACTGATACGGAATTAAGGCTTTCTTCCCATGGAACTGGATTTTTCCCCCGTCTGGAGCGGCTGGCACGCCTTGCTGCGCGGCGCCGTGGTGACCGTCGAGGTCACCTCGGTGTCGCTGCTGCTGGGCTGCGTGCTGGGCCTGCTGGTCGGCATCGGCCGGCTCAACCCGGCGCGCCGCTGGGTCTACGGCCTGTGCACCGCCTACGTGGCCGCCATCCGTGGCACGCCACTGCTGGTGCAGCTGTTCATTCTGTTTTTTGGCCTGCCGCAGTTCGGCATCCTGCTGCCCGCGTTTTTGTGTGGCGTGATCGGCCTGGGCATTTACTCGGGTGCCTACGTGTCCGAGATCGTGCGTGGTGCCATCCAGTCCATCGACAGGGGCCAGATGGAAGCGGCACGCTCCATTGGCCTGTCTTCGGGCCAGGCGATGCGCAACGTCATCCTGCCGCAGGCGGTGGTGCGCATGATCCCGCCGCTGGGCAACGAGTTCATCGCGCTGATCAAGAACTCGGCCCTGGTGTCGCTGCTGACCATTCATGACCTCATGCACGAGGGCCAGAAGATCATCAGCGTGTCCTACCGCTCGCTGGAGGTCTACCTGGCCATCGCGGTGATGTACTTTGTGCTGACCGGCCTGACCACGCTGGCCCTGCGCAAGATCGAGATGCGGCTGCGTGCCGGGGGGATGGTGCAATGAAGGGCG
>DASUIK010000143.1:0-39992 GCA_036279795.1 Burkholderiaceae bacterium
TCGGTGCACATCCCCATGGTGATGCCCAAGCCCGACGTGCTGGCGCTCACCGGCGGCTACCGGCGCACGCCTTTCCTGCAGATCGGTGCCGACATCTACTGCGACACCGCGCTCATCTGCGACGTGCTGGAACACCGCCAGCCTTTGCCCTCGCTGTACCCGGCGGCGGAAAAAGGCGTGGCGCGCATCGTGGCGCAATGGGCCGACAGCACCTTGTTCTGGGCCGCCATGGCCTACAGCCTGCAACCCAAGGGAGCCGCCAGCATGTGGGAGGGCGCACCGCCCGAAGCGGTCAAGGCCTTTGCGGCCGACCGGGGTGCCATGTCGCAAGGCATGACCCGCCTGCGCCCGGCCGACGCCACCGGCGCCTACAAGAGCTACCTGCGCCGCATTGCCCACATGCTGGAGCAGAATGACTACCTGCTGGGGGACGCGCCCTGCGTGGCCGACTTCGCCGTCTACCACCCGCTGTGGTTCACACGACACCGCACGCCCGCTGTGGCTGACATCTTCCAGGCCACCCCGGTGGTGCTGGACTGGATGGACCGCATGGCGGCGCTGGGCCACGGTGCGCCCGAAAAAATGAGCGCCACCGACGCCATTGCGGTGGCCAAGGCCAGCACCCCAGCCGTCCACCCGGACGACCATTTCCAGAACGACCACGGCATCGACCTGGGCAGCTGTGTCGGCATCGCGGCCGAAAGTTTTGGCCTTGAGGTGACCGAAGGCGAGCTGGTGGCCGCCACCCGCACGCAACTCACGCTGCGCCGTGTGGACGAACGCGCCGGCACGGTGCACGTGCATTTCCCGCGCGCCGGTTATGTGATGCGCGCCGTGGCATGAGCGTGGTGTGGCGTTTCCAGGCCTTTGACGCGCTGACCGTTGCCGAGCTGTACGCGATATTGCGTTTGCGCAGCGAGGTGTTTGTGGTCGAGCAGAACTGCGTGTTCCTGGACATGGACAACAGCGACGCCCAGGCCATGCACCTCATGGGCCACACCGGCAAGATGGGCGAAGCTCAAGGTGAGTTGGTGGCCTACGCGCGGTGTTTTGGCCCCGGGGTCAAGTACGCCGAAGCGAGCATTGGCCGCGTGATCACCGCACCCCAGGCCCGCGCCGGCGGGCTGGGCCACGTGCTCATGCGCGAGGCGGTGCGGGCCGTGCAAGCGCACTGGGGCCCGCAGCCCATACGCATCGGCGCACAAGCGCGGCTGCAAGCGTTTTACGAACAACACGGGTTTGTCCGCGAGGGCGAGCCCTACATCGAAGACGGCATCCCACACATCGAGATGCTGCGACCACCCAGCAGAGAGGAGCACACATGATCACGGAATTCAAGGGCAGGACGGCGGTCATCACCGGCGCAGGTTCGGGCTTTGGCCTGGAGGTGGCGCGCATTGCCGCCAGCCGAGGCATGCAGCTGGTGCTGCTCGATGTTCAGAAGGACGCGCTGGACGCTGCGCAGGCCGAGTTGGAAGCCACCGGCGCCCAGGTGCTCGCGCAGCGGGTGGACGTGTCCAGCGCCGAACACATGGCGGCGCTGGCCGAGGCGGTGCAGGCGCGTTTTGGCGCGCCGCACTTCGTGTTCAACAACGCGGGTGTGGGCTCGGGCGGCTTGATCTGGGAAAACTCGGTCAAGGACTGGGAATGGGTGCTCGGCGTCAACCTCTGGGGCGTCATTCACGGCGTGCGTCTGTTCACGCCCATGATGTTGGCCGCCGCCAAGGCCGACCCCGGCTGGCGCGGCCACATCGTCAACACCGCCAGCATGGCTGGCCTGCTCACCCCGCCCAACATGGGCGTGTACAACGTGAGCAAACACGCGGTGGTGGCACTGAGCGAAACGCTCTACCAAGACTTGCGCCTGGTCACCGACCAGATTGGCGCCAGTGTGTTGTGCCCGTACTTTGTGGCCACCGGCATCCACCAGAGCGATCGCAACCGCCCGCAGGACATGGCCGACGAAAAGCCCACCGCCAGCCAACGGGTCAACCAGGCCATGACGGGCAAGGCCGTCACCAGTGGCAAGGTCACGGCCGCGCAGGTGGCGCAGAAGGTGTTCGCTGCCCTGGAAGCGGACCAGTTCTACATCTTCAGCCACCCCCACGCCCTGGGCAACGTGCAAACCCGCATGGAAGATGTGCTGCAGGCGCGCAACCCCACAGACCCGTTCGCCGAGCGGCCCGAGGTCGGCGCCCAACTGAAGGCCGCGCTGCGGGCCTGAGCGGTCGCGCTGTGGAGGTGCACCAGCCCTTCGGGGCTGTTTTTTTGATTAAAAAAAGTTTTATGCACAAAAAATAAAATTCTGGATACACTTTCCCTGGTGCATAAAAATGCAACAACACAACCAGGAGACAGACATGCTTCAAGTGACTCGGCCCACGCCTTCCCATTTCGGCATCTTCGTGACCGATGTGGAGCGGATGGTGGCGTTCTACAAAGAGGTGTTCGGGCTGACCGAGACCGACCGCGGCGTGGGCCGCACCTTCAAGAGCCCGCTGGTGTTTTTGAGTGCCAGCCCCGAGCAGCACCACCAGCTGGTACTCGCGGGCGGTCGCCCGCCCGAGGCCAGCTTCAGCACCGTGATGCAGATTTCGTTTGCGGTGCCTGCCATCCAGTCGCTGCGCGACATCCTTGAACGCGCCCTCGCGCGGGGTGCCTCCAAGGTGGTGCCGCTCAACCACGGCAACGCGCTGTCGGTGTACTTCGCTGACCCCGAGGGCAACACCATCGAGACCTACATCGACATGCCTTTCTACATCTCGCAGCCGCACGGCGATCCGCTGGATTTGTCGATGTCCGATGCCGACATCCTGGCCCAGACCGAGGCCATCTGCCGCCGCGACCCGAGCTTCTTGCCCATCGAGGTGTGGCGCCAGCGTTTCCAGGCCCAGGCACCTGCCGCCTGAGCCCCATTTTTCGCATCACTTCAAAGAGGAATAACCATGAAACTGCTTTCGTTTGTGTTGGACGGCCGTGAGACTTGGGGCGCCGTGGTGGGCGATGGTGTGGTGGACCTGGGGCGCCGCATTCCCGCATGCCCCACGCTGGCCGACTACATCGCGTCCGGGCGTTATCTCAAGGCGGCCGAGGATGTGCAAGGCCTCAGCGCCGATGCGCCCTTGGCCGGGCTGACCTACCTGCCGGTGATCCCCCGACCCGAAAAAATTGTTTGTGCGGTGCGCAACTACATGGACCACCACCAGGAGGTGCTGGCGGCTGGCATGCACCGCGAACTGTCGGAGGAACCACCCATCTTTCTGCGC
The DNA here is from genome assembly GCA_036279795.1 of Burkholderiaceae bacterium. Classification (GTDB taxonomy): domain Bacteria; phylum Pseudomonadota; class Gammaproteobacteria; order Burkholderiales; family Burkholderiaceae_C; genus Hydrogenophaga. The sequence goes on from DASUIK010000143.1 coordinate 3,267, forward strand.
GTCTGGCGCTCGCAGGTGGCCCATGGCCAGGCCATCGTGCGTCCCCGCGTCTCGGAGACGCTGGACTGGGAAGGCGAACTTGCCGTCATCATCGGCCAGGGCGGGCGCGATATCCCTGAGGACAAGGCCTACGAACACGTGGCCGGCTACAGCGTCTACAACGACGCCAGCGTGCGCGAATGGCAGTTCCACGCCAAGCAGATCGCCTCGGGCAAAAACTTCGAATCCACCGGTGGTTTTGGCCCCTGGATGGTGACGGCCGATGAGATCGCGCCTGGCCGCGAACTCAAGCTGGAGACCCGCTTGAACGGTGAGGTGGTGCAGCACAGCCACACCGGCCACATGATTTTTTCCATCCCGCGCCTGATCGCCTACGCCTCCACCATCTTCACCCTGGTGCCGGGCGACGTCATCATCACCGGCACACCCGCCGGTGTGGGTTGGAGCCGCAAACCCCAGTGGTTCATGAAGCCGGGCGACGTGTGCGAGGTGGAAATCGAAGCCATCGGCACGCTGGTCAACCCCATCGTTGCGCAGGACTGAACGCCATGCGTGCGATCCAGGTGCACACACCCGGGGGCCCCGAGGCCCTGGTGATGGTGACCTTGCCGGACCCTGTGCCCGGCGCCGGCCAGGTGCGGGTGCGCGCGCAGGCCATGGGTGTGGGCCGGCCCGACGTGCTGATACGCAACGGCACCTACAAGTGGATGCCACCCTTGCCAGCCATTCCCGGCGCCGAACTGGCCGGGGTGGTGGACGCCGTGGGTGAGGGCGTGACCCGCTGGCGCGAAGGCGATGCCGTGCTGGTCAGCGCGCGGGAGTTGCCCGAGCGCGGCGGCTGCTACGCAGAGGCCATTGTGGTGCCAGAAGACGCGCCCTTTGGCCTGCCAAAAGGCTTGACGTTGGAGTCCGCCCTGAGCGCGCCCAACCTGCAGCTGGCGCAGGCGCTGTTTCTGGCGGCTGGCCACGCCAACGCCCAATCGGTGCTCATCACCGGCGCGGCGGGTGGTGTGGCCACCATGCTGGCGCAACTGGCCCGGCACAAAGGCTTGGCCGTGCTGGGCACGGTGCGTTCTGAGGACAAGCGGCGTTTCGCCCTGGCCAACGGTTTTGACCAGGTGTTCAGTGCCAGCGAAGGCAGTTTGCCGCAGCGTGTGCGAGAGGCCACCGGTGGGCGCGGCGTGGACGTGGCGTTTGACCCCATCGGCGCGCAATCGCTCACCGACTGCCTGCACAGCCTGGCGATGTTGGGTACGGCGGTGTCCTACAACGTGGTGGCCGGGCCTCCCGCCGAGGACGTGTTTGCCACGCTGCGCGCTTTGCTGGGGCGCAGCCTGGCGCTGCGCTGCTTCTCCATGCACAGCTTCGATGCCGACCGGACCCTGCGCCGCCAGCTCATGGACAGCGCGCTGCGGTTGCTGGCCGAAGGGCACGTGCGTGCACCCCAGGCCACGGTGATGGCACTGGACCAGGTGCAAGAGGTCCACCGCGTGCTGGACGCGGGCGGAACGATGGGAAAGATCGTGCTCACTCCCTGACCGGGTGAGCGAGTTGGTGAACCAAAAAAGACAGGAGACAAACCATGTTGCGACGTCAGTTTTTGCAGACCGGAGCCGTTGCGGCCACAGCTTTGGGCCTGGCCCCCAGCCACGGCTGGGCACAGGCCTACCCTGATCGCCCGATCAAGATCTTCCAGGGCTTTGCCGCCGGTGGCAACGCCGATGCCATTGCCCGTGCGGTGGGGGCCGAAATGGGCAAAACGCTGGGCCAGCCCATCGTGGTGGAGGCGCAGGCCGGGGCGGGGGGCACCATCGCCGCCAATACCGTGGCCCGGGCCAAGCCCGATGGCTACACGCTGTTGCTGGCCACGGGTGGGCACGCGGTGGCTGGCGCGCTCTACAAAACGCTGCCCTACAAAACGGTGCAGGACTTCGAGATGGTGAGCACCATCACCTTTTTCCCCTTCTTGCTGGTCACCACCGCAGAGGCCAAACCCGCCACCTTTCCCGAGTTGCTGGCCCAGGCCAAGGCGCAGCCGGGCAAGGTCGGCTACGGCACGGCGGGCATCGGCTCCACACACCACCTGGCTGGCGAGCTGCTGGCCAGCCAGTCACAAACACAACTGCTGCACGTGCCCTACCGGGGCGACGCGGCCTCGCTGACCGCGCTGTTGGCCGGCGACATCCCTTTCATCATCGCGCCACCCACTGCCGTGATGGCCAACATCAAGGCGGGTAAGCTGCGCGCCATCGCCACCACCGGGCCACAACGCTGGCAGGGCCTGCCCGATGTGCCCACTGTGGCCGAGCAGGGTGTGCCGGGTTATGACGTGCGTTCGTGGGCTGGCCTGATGGCGCCCGCAGGCACACCACGCGCGGTGGTGGACCGCTTGAACGCCGACGTGCAAAAGGCCTTGCTGGTGCCTGCGGTGCGCAGCCGGCTGGAAGACATGGGCGGCGAAGCCCGTGGCAGCAGCCCGGAGGAAATGCGTGCCATGGTGGCCGCCGAAACCCAGAAATGGACCCGTGTGGTGGCGGAAGCGAAAATCCCCCAACAGTGATCCCACCAGGAGTTGTTCTCATGTCCTTGATCGAAGTTCGAAAACGTTGCCTCACCATCGAAACCCAGTACCACGAAGGTGGGCCGGCCGGGCCCGTGCCGCTGCGTCAGGCGGCCGCATGTGCCGTCATCCGCAACCCGTTCGCTGGGCGTTACGAGCCCGACCTCCTGCCCTTCATGGCCGAGCTGCGCAGCTTGGGCACCGAACTGGCCACTGAGCTGGTGGACGCCCTGGGTCGTGACCGGGTGGAAACCTACGGCAAGGCCGCCATCGTGGGGGTGAACGGCGAGCTGGAACATGGCGCCGTGTGGCACGAGGCCGGCGGCTGGGCCATGCGCCAGGTGCTGGGTGAGCCCAAGGCCATCGTGCCTTCGGCCAAAGCCGTGGGCTGCGCCGGCTACCGGCTCATGGTGCCGCTGCACCACATCCACGCTGCCTACGTGCGCAGCCACTTCAACAGCATGGAAGTGGGCTTGCAGGACGGCCCGCGCCCCAATGAAATCCTGTTCGCCCTGGTGATGGGCACGGGCCCGCGCGTGCACGCACGCCTGGGTGGGCTGACCAAGGAACAGGTTTCGGTCCACGACGGCCAGCGCTGAACATGACACCCCCGTCATCGGGGGCGTTCCTCCCGTGTTTCCAGCGGCTGTCAGGCCGCCATCTGTGTGCGCAGGATGGCTTCCACGTTGTGTTGCGTGCCCAGGATGTGCTCTTTGAGCAGCAGGCAGGCCGTGGCCACATCGCGCTTGATCGTGGCGTCCATGAGTCGCTTGTGTTCGTTGGACTTGCGCTTGAGTGTCTTGCGGTAACGACCTGAAAAGCGCCGGTAACGTTCGGCCTGGTCAAACAGGCTGGCGCTCCAGGCCCGTTGTCGGTCGGACGGGCAGGCCGCAATGAGTGCCAGGTGGAAATCGCGGTGCAAGGCGCTCCAGTCATCGTCCAGGATCACCGGCCCGTCGCTCAGCCGCGATTCCACTTTTTCCAGCCGGTGGAAGGCGGCCACGATCGCGGCCTCCCAAGCGTCGTCGCCTTCGCGAATCGCATCTTCCAGGGCTTGCACGTCCAACATCAGGCGCATGCGCGTGATGTCTTCCAGATCCTCGCTCGACAGCGGCGCCACCCGAAACCCACGGCGCTCATCGGCTCGCACCAGGCCCTCTTGCGCCAACCGACTCAGCGCTTCGCGCAGTGGGCTGCTGGAGAATCCGTAGGCCTGCTGCAACTCCTCCACCTTGAGTTTGGTGCCAGCGGGAAAGGTGCCAACCAGCACGTCCTTGCGCAGCCGCGCGAATGCCTGTTCGGCGAGGGGGGCTTCAGCCATGGAGTCACTCCGTTGTGTGGTGTGAATTTTATGCACAAAATGGCTTCTGTGGACGGGATTTTTGCCCTCAAGTGGCGACAAACGACCAGCAAAAAGCCGCCCGAAGGCGGCTCTTGAAGCGACGGGTCATGCGTGCAGCACGAGGCTGCCGCGGCCCGTCAGGCGGCTCAATAAGAGCGACGCGGTTCGCGGTCGCGGTAGCCGCCACCAAAGCCGGTGTTCGACTCTTTCGGCCGCGACACATTGACCACGATAGAGCGGCCACCGACGGACATGCCGTTCAAGCCGGCAATCGCTGCCTGGGCTTCTTCCGCATTGCCCATTTCGACAAAGCCGAAACCCTTGGAGCGACCCGAGTCGCGGTCCATCATCACGGTGGCCGAACCCACGCTGCCGTAGGCAGAGAAGTTGTGGCGCAGGGCTTGGTCGTCGATGGTGTAGGGCAGGTTGCCCACGTACAGTTTGCTGCTCATGATGAGCCTTTCAGAGAGAGTGTGCTGCCGGATGTTTGTGGCGGCACTGAGAGAGGCGTGGTGTCAATCAAGACCACGCTGAGAATGCGCCCTTCCTTTCGGTTTGGGCGCATGACAGGACACGTTTGCCGTTGAGCTGCGTGTCCTGAAGCCGCGGATTGACCGCAGCAAGCGCAAATTATATTCTTATTTGAAATATTTGTCGCAATTTTTATAATCTAAATTTATATTTTGATTGGGTATTGCAAGCACCGCCTCATGCTGTTTCGAACTGTTGCGCGTTCTTGCCTTTGAACGGTGCGTAAAACCCCTTGATCGCCGCCATGTCGGCCTCCACGTTGCCCGTGGGCACGAACACTGGGCCTAGCCCGCTGCGCTTGTCGTGGTAGTCCATATATGCCATGACGATGGGCACCTGGGCGCCCACAGCGATGTGGTAGAAGCCCGTTTTCCAATAGCGCGTTTTGCTGCGGGTGCCTTCGGGCGGCACGATGAGTTGCAGGGGGCCGTCGGCCGCTTGGATGGCAGCCACGGAGGCGGCCACCAGGTTGGTGGACTGTTCGCGGTTCACAGGGATGCCGCCCAGCCAGCGCATCACACCGCGGAAGGGCGGCTTGAAGATGCTTTGTTTGCCCATCCAGTAGACGTTCAAGCGCAAGGCAAACGCCACCATCAGGGTGTAGGGCAAGTCCCAGTTGCTGGTGTGGGGCGCGGCGATCAGCACCGCTTTGCTTGCATCGGCCGGTAAGGCGCCTTCCACGCGCCAGCCGGTCAAACGCAAAAAGGCCAAGGAAAAGCCGCGCAGCAGGGTGTTGACCACGGGCGTCGTGAAAATGGTGCGGTGCATGGGAGGAGTATCGCCCCACATCGGGCAGGGGCTGTAGGCAGCTCAACTGCCGGGTGGGGTGGGCGGTGGTACGGGAACGATGGAGGTGGGCACGCTGGCGATTTTGGTCTGCAGGGTCACGCTGCGGGTGCTGATATCGGTGCTGCTGCCTTCTTTGCCTTCCCAGCTCACCGTCACGGTGATGGTTTTGAAGCGTGGTTGCCCGGTGCCGGTATTCTCCACCACCGTCCATCTGCGGTCGAAGTTGGCCCCAAGCACGTTTGCTGGGGTGTCGTCGCCGGAAGCGATGGTGTCAAAGGTGGTGGCACAGCCGCTGTCGCACCAGTGCCGGAATTGCTCGATGCGGTCTTGCGCCATGTGCACGGCGGCATTGCGTTGGTGGCTGTCCGAAGAGGTGCCGATCACGTAACTTTCCAGTTCGGTCACGCCCAACATGCCAATGCCCAGGATGAGAAAACCCACCAGCGCTTCAATGAGTGAAAAGCCGCGCTGCCAAGGTGGAGAGGTGCGCGGGGCCATCAATTCCAGTCCTTCCAGCTGCCAGCCAGGCGCTGCACTCGGGCGGGGTCGGCCCCGGGAGGCAATGGCGGCGGCTGGGCACCACCGGCACGGGCGTTGTAGAACAGCTCGGTGTTTGAATTCAGGTTGCTCATGCCCGACTCGAAGGCCACGGTGCCATACACCGTGCCGCCTCCCCAACCGTTGGCGCGGCTGGCATCGCAGCCCGTATCCAGGTAAACGGTGCCATAGATGCGGGGGCCACCGTTGATGGCGGGGCAGTTGGGTGTGCAGGCGGCGCTGGAAAACACCACGATCGCCGGCTCTTCGGCGCTGCCCAGGCTGTTGTGGAACGGGGCAGGGCTGTCGATCCAGTAGACCGTGCGTTTGGGTGTGGTGCTTTGTGTCAGGCCGGCGGTGGCCTGCTGGTTGGACCAGTCTTGCACCAGTGTTTTCGAGATGTCACCGAACACCGTGGCCCAGGTGGCGTTGCTGTTGCACGGCACGGGCGCAGCGGGCACCGCAGGTGAGACCATGCCTCCGCCGTGCAGGTCCAGGTGCCCAGTGGACAGGCAGGCGGCCCGGTCGGCGTCGTTGACCACGCCGTCGTTGTTCATGTCGCGCAGCCACAGGTTCAGGATGGACGTGCCGGCGGTGCCGGGTGTGCTCTGGCTGGGGCAGGGGGCGCCGCTGCCCTGGTCAGGGCAGATGTCGGGCGTGCCGGTGGTGCCCGCAATGCAGCCATTGACGATCAGCGGTGCGGGTGTGGCACCGCCCTGACCGAACGGGATGTACACCACCTGCTGGGCACTTGCGTTGGATTGGTTGGTGGTGTGTTGCGCGGTGGACAGGATGAGTGCCAGGTTGGGCCGCGTGATGTCGCGCAGGAGCCGCACGTCCAGGGTGTGTTGGGCGATGACATCGGTGCTGGCGCTTAGGCCGGCGGTGGTGTTCAACGTCAGGCACTGCCATTGGGCGCCGGTGTAGCCAGCAGGGCACTGGGCGGCCGTGGCAGCGTCCCAGACCGGTCCGTTGAAGCTGGCGGGCACGCCGCCCGCATAGGCCTGGTCCAGCCAGGCGACCGCGTGTTCAATGCCGGATTGCGCAGCCTCGTGGGCCTGAGTGGCCCAGTAGTGGTTGCCGCTGTCCTTCTGCTCGAACAGGATGGAACGCAGCGCATAGACGCTGGACAGGGACACCAGCACCACCAGCATGACAGACACAAACAGCGTGGCGGAGCCCTTCTGGCGCGTCGCGGGTGGAGGGGTGTGCTGAGGCGCAGTCGTGTTCATGGCGGCGAAGGCAAACGGCAGTAGGCGGGTGGGGCGCTGGCGGCAAGCGCCGCGCGCACCTGGACCGACTCCGACAAGTTGCGTGCGAGGCCCGTGTCGCCCCCAAGGTGGCCGCCCAAGCGCATATGCACCGTGCGGGTGTAGAAACCGCTTTGCACCGAACAATCCACCCCGAAGTTGAGCTCAGTGATCACGGTGGTGGCTGGGTCGCTCAATGGCAGCCACCCGCCATCGGCGCTGCAGTTGGTTTTCATTTCAATCGTCTGGCTGCGCAGCCGAAAGCCGGTGCATTCATCGGCGTTCTGTGTCATGGCGTTGGAGCTGCCTTGGTCGTGGCGGTCGTAGCTCAGCTCGATTTGCGCGAACCCGGTCGCGGCGTCACCCCCATTCAGGGAGAAATCCTCAGGACCATCGCAGAACACATCGGCACAGGGCACTTGGTGACGCACGGTTTCGGCCCGGGCGATGTACTGTGCCCTGCGGATCTCGCGTGCCATCGCGTCCATGGCGGACATGAGTTCCAGGTCCAGGCGGCTGGCGGCCAGCATCTGGCGGTTGGCACTGACGTTGTTGACGTAGAAGGCGATGCCACCGGTGAGAACGATCATGCCCACGGTCAGCCCGATCAGGATGGCCACCAGGGTGGCGCCGGCCTGTCGGCTGCGCTGGAGCGTCTTCAGCAAGCGCATTCGGTCACACCCATGAGGTGGGTGGCACCGGCGGGCGAGCACAGCTGCGTGCGGCCCAGCTGGTTGAACCGCACACAGGCCACACGGCCTTGGGCCGACTGGAAAACCACGCGGCTGTCCAGCGGCAGACCGGCGGGGGTGGTCACGGCGCCCCGGTTCGGCTGCAGCCACAAGGCGTTGCCACCACCCAGTGCCAACGCGTCCATGGTGGTCTTGTGAAAGGCCGAGCCCTCGACGTGCTTGATTTCAGCGTTGGCCGCGTCGCGCAGGCCATAACGCCAGGGCAGGCCGGGTGTGAACTCGACGCGAATGACAGCGTTGCGCTTGACCGCTTCGCTGCGTGCCCATTGCAGGTCGGCGTCCAGCGCCTGTATGGCACCTTGCAGGCGGGAGCGGTCGAGGAAGGCGGTGAAAGACGGCAGCGCCAGGGTGGCGATGATGCCCAGCAGTGCGATGCCCAGCATCAGCTCGATCAAGGTGACCCCACGCTGTTTCAAGGGCTTCATTGTTTCCAGCAGCCCGCCGGGCCGGTGTTGATCTGCACGCCATTCGACAGCGACAGGGTCAGGGTGGCACAGGCGGTGTCACCAGCCTGCGCACCGGCGGCCGTGGCCGCGGCGGTGTAGCCGGTCGCGCTGGCGGCGGTGATGGCCAGGGTGTAGTGGCCATCGTCCGAACGGTTGTTCAGCCCCAGATCGGCCAACGTGGTGGTGAAACTGTTGTGGTTGGTGCGCCACTTTTCTTGTGCCAGCTGCAGCCGCTGCAGCGCCGCTTGCCCGTCGCTGCGGCGCGCCTCCATGATGTAGCGCTGGAGCGAGGGCAGGGCGATGACGGCCAGGATTGCGATCACCGCCACCACGATCATCAGTTCGATGAGGGTGAAGCCGCCTGAGTCGGCGCTGCGGGGTGGGTGTGTCGCTGCCTGCACGGTCTGAAGTGTAAAAATTCTTCAGACAAACCATACCATGCCCTTACGGGGTGGGGTATGACGCATGTCAAGCCAACCTGTGTAGATCAATATTCCAGCCGCTCGGGCCGCACTTCCTGGAGGATGGTGGTGGCGATTTCTTCGATGGATTTGGTGGTGGTGGACAGCCAGCGCACCCCGGCGCGGCGCATCATGCTTTCGGCTTCACTCACCTCGTGGCGGCAATTGGCCAGACTGGCGTATTTGGAATTGGGCCGGCGCTCGTTGCGTATCTCGCTCAAGCGGATCGGGTCGATGGTGAGCCCGAAGAGCTTTTTGCGGTGGGGAACGAGCGCGGGCGGCAGTTGGCGGCGCTCGAAGTCTTCGGGGATGAGCGGGTAGTTGGACGCTTTGACCCCATATTGCATGGCCAGGTAGAGACTGGTGGGGGTTTTGCCGCTGCGACTGACGCCCACCAGGATGACGTCGGATCCTTCCAGGTCCACATGGCTCTGGCCATCGTCGTGGGCGAGCGAGTAGTTGATCGCCTCGATGCGGTCGTGATAAGCCTGACTCTTGGACACGTCGGAGAACCGGCCCACGCGGTGGTTGCTCTTGATGCCCAGCTCGGCCTCCAGCGGCTCCACAAAGGTGCCAAACATGTCCATGATCATGCCCTGGCAGTGGGTTTTCACCACTTCCAGCACCTCCATGTTCACCACGGTCAGGAAGACCAAGGGGCGTTTGCCCTCCACCTGGGCCACGTGGTTGATCTGGCGCACCGCCTGGTGGGCCTTGTCGGCGTCGTCCACAAACGGCAGGCGTACCCGTCGGTGTTTGGCCTCGAATTGGGCCAGGATGGCGTTGCCAAAGGTTTCGGCGGTGATGCCGGTGCCATCGGAGATGAAAAAGACGGTGCGATTGGGCATTGGGGGCAGCGTGTCGTGGCGGTGCGGGCCGGTGGGGCCGGCCGCCCACCTACAATCAGCAGATTATCGCGTCAGCGATGGTGTGTGCGGCGCCCGCCCAGAAGAACACAACAGGCCAACACGCAAGTGTGGTGCGGTACAGACCCCCGGTTTTTTAACTTGAGTGGAGTCTTTTATGTCTGAACGCTTCAGCGCAACCGCCTTGGTGGTGCCCTTCGAGCAACTGCGAATGACCGATGTCGAGGTCGTTGGCGGGAAAAACGCCAGCCTCGGCGAAATGATCTCGCAATTGCCCCAGGGCGTGCGGGTGCCCACCGGCTTTGCCACCACGGCGCACGCCTTCCGCGAGTTCCTGAAATTCAATGGCCTGGCCGACCGCATCAACGCCCAGCTCGACAAGCTGGACACCGAAGACGTGCGCGAGCTGGCCAAAGTGGGCGCCGAAATCCGCGCCATGGTCGAGGCCCAACCGTTCCCGGCCGACCTCGAAGCCGCCATCCGCGCCGAATTCGCCCGTCTGAGCGCCGGCAACGCGGACGCTTCGTTTGCCGTGCGTTCGTCCGCCACCGCCGAAGACCTGCCCGACGCCAGCTTTGCCGGCCAGCAGGAAACCTTCCTCAACGTGCATGGCATCGAGGACGTGCTGCACAAGATGAAGGAGGTGTTTGCCTCCCTCTACAACGACCGCGCCATCAGCTACCGCGTGCACAAAGGTTTTGCCCACGCCGAGGTGGCGCTGAGCGCCGGCGTGCAGCGCATGGTGCGCTCCGACCTGGGCGCGGCCGGCGTGATGTTCACCATCGACACAGAGAGTGGATTCGAGGACGTGGTGTTCATCACCTCCAGCTATGGCCTAGGCGAAACCGTGGTGCAGGGCGCCGTCAACCCCGACGAGTTCTACGTCCACAAACCCATGCTCAAGGCCGGCAAGCAGGCCGTGATCCGCCGCAACCTGGGCAGCAAGCTGATCGAGATGGTGTTCAGCACACCGGAAGAAAAGGCGCAGAGCGGCAAGCTGGTCAAGACCGTGGACGTGCCGGTGGAGCAGCGCAACCGCTACAGCCTGACCAACGCCGAGGTGGAGCAACTGGCGAAGTACGCGCTGGTGATCGAGGAGCACTACGGCCGCCCCATGGACATCGAGTGGGGCAAAGACGGCACCGACGGCCAGCTCTACATCCTGCAGGCCCGCCCCGAAACGGTGAAAAGCCAGGCCGGCAACCAGGTGGAGTACCGCTACAAGCTCAAGGGCAAAGGCACGGTGTTGTCCAGCGGCCGTGCCATCGGGCAAAAGGTGGGCACCGGCCCGGTTCGCCTGGTGCACAACATCAGCGAGATGGACAAGGTGCAACCGGGCGACGTGCTCGTCACCGACATGACAGACCCCAACTGGGAGCCGGTGATGAAGCGTGCCAGCGCCATCGTCACCAACCGGGGCGGGCGCACCTGCCACGCGGCCATCATTGCGCGCGAGCTGGGCATCCCGGCCGTGGTGGGCTGCGGTGACGCGACCGACCACCTCAAGGATGGCACGCTCGTGACGGTGAGCTGTGCCGAGGGCGACACCGGTCACATTTACGACGGCTTGCTCGAAACCGAAGTGACCGAAGTCCAGCGCGGCACCATGCCCGAGATCGACGTCAAGATCATGATGAACGTGGGCAACCCCCAACTGGCGTTCGACTTCGCCCAGCTGCCCAATGGCGGCGTGGGCCTGGCGCGCCTCGAGTTCATCATCAACAACAACATCGGCGTGCACCCCAAGGCCATCCTGGACTACCCGCAAATCGACGCTGATCTGAAAAAGGCGGTGGAGTCGGTGGCCCGTGGTCACGCTTCGCCGCGCGCTTTTTATGTGGACAAGGTGGCCGAAGGCGTGGCCACCATCGCCGCCGCCTTCTGGCCCAAGCCGGTGATCGTGCGTCTGTCGGACTTCAAGAGCAATGAGTACCGCAAGTTGGTGGGCGGTAGCCGCTACGAGCCCGAGGAAGAAAACCCCATGCTGGGCTTCCGTGGCGCGGCGCGTTACATCAGCGAAGACTTCGGCGAGGCCTTTGCCATGGAGTGCGAAGCCTTGAAGCGTGTCCGCGAAGACATGGGCCTGACCAACGTGCAGGTGATGGTGCCCTTTGTGCGCACCCTGGGCCAGGCCGAGCGTGTGGTCAACCTGCTGTCCAAACATGGCCTCAAGCGGGGCGAGAACGACCTCAAGCTCATCATGATGTGCGAGATCCCCAGCAACGCTGTGCTCGCCAAGCAGTTCCTGTCCTACTTCGACGGTTTCTCCATCGGCTCCAACGACTTGACCCAGCTCACCCTGGGGCTGGACCGCGATTCGGGTCTGGAATTGCTGGCGCACGACTTCGACGAGCGCGACCCAGCCGTCAAGGCATTGCTGTCCATGGCCATTGGGGCCTGCAAGGCCGAAGGCAAGTACGTGGGCATCTGCGGCCAAGGCCCCAGCGACCACCCCGACTTTGCCCAATGGCTGCGGGATGAGGGCATCTCGTCGATTTCCCTGAACCCGGATTCGGTGATTGACACCTGGAAGTTGTTGGCGGGTTAAGTTTTTTCCCGCTTTGAGAGAGGCCGCTTTATGCGGCCTTTTTCTTTTCTGCTGAGGCGGCACGACGGCACGTTGTGGCTGGCGCAGTGAAGTCAAGGAGGAGAGCGCGCAGCGCCGGGGAGACATGAACGGCGGCAGCCACGCTGTTGCCTCGCCCCACAAACAACCGTAGACCGTTGCTGTCCTGAGGCATGCCCCACGTAAAAAACGTGTGTCAGTTCAACGGCCCCAAACACCGCCTTCCAGTGACCATCCTCCACGCGGCTGCTGGCGCCAGTGATGGGGTCGCCAGCGGTAGCCGGGGCGGGGGCGCTCGTAGCGCCCCGGGACCCACTCGTAGCGGTTGCGCGACCATCCCCAGTAGCCGTTGATCCAGATGGCCCCGGCGTACGGTGCCACGGGAACGACCTCGGCATACGGTTGAGGAGGTGGCTGTGCAACGACGACCTGCTCAGGTGAGTACAAGGGGGCCACAACGCAGGCACTGAGCGTGACAACGGCCAGCGCACTGACCACGACGAGGCGAAACGGATGCGGGGTGTTCATGGCGCCAATCTACCGCTGCCGGCCCGAGAAAGGTGGTCCTGGCACAGACTGTGACCGCTCTTTACCCGCTGATTACGCGGGGTGTTGAATCGAACAGAGGCGGTTGGGTGGCACGTGCGTAGCGCGGGGCCGATGGTCCGGGTGAAGGCGGCAAGCCGTGCCCGGTCGCTGTGGCAAACTCCCCCACTTTCCAGACAGCCAGAGGCCGGCTCAGGGACCGGTCCACCGTTTTCGACATGCAAAAAATCATCGCGCAGATTGCGCAGGAGATCAAAGTCCAGCCCCGTCAGGTGCTGGCCGCCGTGGAACTGCTGGACGGTGGGGCCACGGTGCCCTTCATCGCCCGCTACCGCAAGGAGGTCACCGATGGCCTCGACGACATCCAGTTGCGTGAACTCGAAGCTCGTCTGAGCTACCTTCGCGAATTGGAAGACCGCCGCGAGGCTGTGCTCAAGAGCATTGCGGATCAGGGCAAGTTGACGCCCGAATTGCACGCCGCGATTGCCGCTGCGCCCACCAAGCAGGAACTGGAAGACCTCTACCTGCCCTACAAGCCCAAGCGCCGCACCAAGGGCATGATCGCCCGCGAAGCCGGCATCGAGCCGCTGGCCGACAAACTGTTGGCCGACCCATCGCTGGACCCGAACGCCGAGGCCCAGGCCTTTCTGGTGCCGGCTGGCAAGGTGGAGGGGGCTGATTTCACGACCACTGCCGCCGTGCTGGACGGCGTGCGCGACATCCTCTCCGAGCGCTGGGCCGAGGACGCCGCGCTGGTACAGAAACTGCGCGAGTGGCTGTGGGCCGAAGGTTTGTTCACCAGCAAACTGGCCGCCGGCAAAAACGAGAACGACCCCGAGATTGCCAAGTTCCGCGACTACTTCGACTACGACGAACCCATCGGCCGTGTGCCCTCGCACCGCGCGCTTGCTGTGTTTCGTGGCCGCGCGCTGGAGCTTCTGGACGCCAAGTTGGTCTTGCCGGAAGTACCTGAGCCGGGCAAGCCCAGCATCGCCGAGGGCAAGATTGCCTTGCACCTGGGCTGGGGCCACAAAGGTCGCCCGGCCGACGACTTGCTGCGCAAGTGCGTGGCCTGGACCTGGCGCGTCAAACTCAGCTTGTCCACCGAGCGCGACCTGTTCGCCCGCCTGCGCGAAGAGGCCGAGAAGGTGGCCATCAAGGTGTTTGCCGACAACCTGCGCGACCTGCTGCTGGCCGCGCCCGCCGGCCCGCGTGTGGTGATGGGGTTGGACCCCGGCATCCGAACCGGCGTGAAGGTGGCGGTGGTCGATGCCACGGGCAAGCTGGTCGATACCGCCACGGTGTATCCACACGAGCCGCGCCGCGACTGGGACGGTTCACTGCACACCCTGGGCCGCCTGGTGGAGAAACACGGCGTCAACCTGATCGCGATTGGCAACGGCACCGCCAGCCGCGAGACCGACAAGCTGGCCGGCGAGCTCATCAAGCTGCTGGCCAAGGTGGAGCGCACGGTGGAGAAGGTGGTGGTGAGCGAGGCCGGTGCGTCGGTGTACTCCGCCAGCGAATACGCCAGCCAGGAAATGCCGGATGTGGACGTGAGCCTGCGCGGCGCCGCATCGATTGCCCGCCGCCTGCAGGACCCGCTGGCCGAGCTGGTCAAGATCGATCCCAAGAGCATCGGCGTGGGCCAGTACCAGCACGATGTGAACCAGAGCGAACTGGCCCGCACGCTGGACGCTGTGGTGGAAGACTGTGTGAACGGCGTGGGTGTGGACCTGAACACCGCCAGCGTGCCTTTGCTCACCCGCGTGTCGGGCCTGTCGGGCAGCGTGGCCAAGGCCGTGGTGCGCTGGCGCGAAGCCAATGGCGCGTTCAAAAGCCGCAAGCAGTTGATGGACGTGAGTGGCCTGGGCGCGAAGACTTTTGAGCAGTCGGCCGGCTTCTTGCGCATCCGGGGTGGCGACAACCCGCTGGACATGACCGGCGTGCACCCTGAAACCTACCCGGTGGTGGAAGCCATCATCGAAAAAACCGGTAAGCCGGTTGCCGAGCTGATGGGCCGCGCCGACATGCTCAAGACGCTCAAGCCCGAGCTGTTCGCCAACGAAAAGTTTGGTGTCATCACGGTCAAGGACATCCTGGGCGAGCTGGAAAAGCCGGGCCGCGATCCGCGCCCCGATTTCAAGGTGGCGCGTTTCAACGACGGTGTGGAAGACATCAAGGACTTGGTGGAGGGCATGGTGCTGGAAGGCACGGTGAGCAACGTGGCCCAGTTCGGCGCCTTCATCGACCTGGGCGTGCACCAGGACGGCCTGGTGCACGTGAGCCAGTTGAGCCACAAGTTCGTGAACGATGCGCGCGAAGTCGTCAAGACGGGCGACATCGTCAAGGTCAAGGTGATGGAGGTGGACGTGGCGCGCAAACGCATCGGCCTGTCCATGAAGCTGGACGCCGCGCCTGCCCGCCGCGACGGCCCGCGCGAGAACCGCTTTGAAGGGGCGGGGCGCGGCCAGCAGGCGCAGCGCGGGCGTGATGCCTTGCCCCAGGGCAGCGCCATGGCCTCGGCCTTTGCCAAATTGCAGGGGCTCAAGCGCTGATCGCGGGCAGCCGCCTGTGTCGTTGCGGCTGGCTGCGCCTATACTGAAAAACCTCCTCCAGTCCTCCCCCGACGTCCATGGAACTCCAAGCCCTGCTGGCCAAATCCAACGCTTTGCCCAGCATTCCCAAGGTCGTGTCCGAAGTGTTGTCCGAGCTGGACGCGGACGATCCCAGTCCGCGCAAGATCGGTCAGCTGGTGGCGACCGACCCGGCGCTGACGGCGCGCATGCTCAAGCTGGCCAATTCGGCTTTCTTCAATGTCACGCGTCAGATCAGCAGCGTGGACGACGCGGTCGGCATCCTGGGTTTTTCGCACGTGCGCACCCTGGTCACGGCGGTGGCGCTGTCCAGCAGCTTCAAGGCCGTGCCCGGTGTCAACCTTGAGCAGTTCTGGCGGTACAGCCTCAACACGGCCAAGGCCTGCCGGGCGTTGGCGCCCGGGTTGCGGCTGCACGATGGCGCGTCCTTCACCGCGGGCCTGGTGCATGCGGTGGGTGACCTGGTCATGCATATCGGCATGCCCGATGTGGTGGCCAAAATCGATTTCAGCGTCGCCCCGCTGGACTTGCACCGCGCTGAAGCCGAGCGCGCCCATCTGGGCTATACCTACGCCGATGTGAGTGCCGGTTTTGCCAAGAAGTGGGACTTCCCCGACAGCATCGTGCGGGCGCTGCAGCACCAACTGCTGCCGTTCGAAGGCGACATCCACGAACCCATGGCTGGTGTGGTGCACATGGCTTCGTGGCGCGCCCGCTGCCAAGAGATCAACATGGACCGCGAAGGCCTGACAAAGACCTTCCCAGATGTGGTGGCCATGCTGCTGGGCCTGGACCTGGAGCAGGTACTGGACAAAGACCCGAGCGAATGGACTTCGGCGGGTGAGCTTTCTGCCTTCCTCAGCTGACACCATGGCCGTTTCCGACCCTCGGCTCCAATCGCTGTTCAAACAACCGCAGGCCTTGCCCTCGGCGCCCGAGGTGGCGGCGCGGCTGATCGCCACGTTCGGGCAGGAAGACGTCGACATCCTGGCCGTGGCGCGCGACATCGATCGCGACCCAGTGATGGCCGCCAAAGTGCTGCAGCGTGCCAACTCTGCGTTTTTCCGCCTGTTGAGGCCCGTGTCCACCTCGCGCGACGCCCTCATGGTGCTGGGCCTCAACAAGGTGCGTGCGCTGGTCATCAACACCGCGCTGAACGACTGTTTTCATGCGGTGGGCACGCTCAACCTCGACCGCTACTGGCGCCACAGCTTGGTGACCGCCACCTTGGCGCGCTACATCGCCTATCCCTTGCGCATGGACGAAAACCTGGCCTTTACTGCCGGGTTGCTGCATGGCATTGGCGAGTTGGTGCTGCACGCTGGCGTGCCGGAGGCCATGACCGAGATCGACCGCGAGCTGGATCTGCTGGACCCGCGCCGCGCCCAGGCCGAGCAGCAGCTGCTGGGTTTCAGCCACGCCGAGGCGGGTGCCGAACTGGCGCGCCGCTGGCACTTTCCACAACGCCTGGTGGACGCGCTGGCTCAACAGGTGTCGCCCCTCGATGCGCCGCAGCCCGAACCCCTGGCGGCGCTGGTGCACCTGGCCGTCTGGCGTGCCTGCATCTACGGCACCCCGGGTGACGCCGACCGCCTCATCCACACCTACCCCGACGCCCTTGGCCTGGCCATGGGGCTCGACCACGACGTGCTGGTCACTGAAGACGTGCCACCCCTGCGCGAGCTGGAGGCCTCCTGAGCCACCCGCGCGCCCTGCGCCTGTACGCCGGCCCCGCCGCACTGGGCCACCTGCGGCAAAACGGCCTGGCACCGGCCGACGTGCGCGCCATTCCGGCCGCCGCCGGTGGCCCCAAAGGCTTGGTGCTGGGGCCGCTGGACCGCTTTCTGTTCGGTGACTGGCTGGCCCGCAGTGGGCAGCCCATCGACCTCGTCGGCGCCTCCATCGGCGCCTGGCGCATGGCCACGGCCTGCCTGAATGACCCGGTGGCGGCCTTTAACCGCTTGAGCCGCGACTACATCGCCCAGCACTACGAGCTGCCCCCGGGGCAGAAGCGCCCACCGCCCGAACTCATCAGCGAACGTTTTGGCGACAGCCTCAAGGCGTTCTACGGAGGGCGGGTGCACGAGGTGCTCAACCATCCACGCTACCGGCTGCACATCGTCACCTCGCGTGGCCGCCACCTCATGCGGCGCGAAGGCGGTGTTCGTGCGCCGCTGGGCTACCTGGGCGCCTTGTTGAGCAACGCGGTCCACCGCAAGGCCATGGGTGCCTGGTTGGAGCGGGTGGTGTTCTCCACCGCTCAGGCAGGCCAGCCAGCCGCCTTGCCGTTTGCCTCCCACGACTACCACACCCGCCACCTGGCCCTGAGCGAGGCCAACTTCATGGACGCGCTGCAGGCCAGTTGCTCCATCCCCTTCGTGCTGCGGGCCGTTCCCCAAATTGCGGGTGCGCCACCCGGTGCCTATTGGGATGGTGGCATCACCGACTACCACCTGCACCTGGACTACGGCACCCAGCCCGGCATCGTGCTCTACCCACACTTTCAGAAGCAGGTGGTGCCTGGCTGGCTCGACAAACCCTGGAAGTGGCGCCATCGCGCCAGCCACTTTCTGGACCACATGCTGGTCTTGGCGCCCGATCCCGAGTGGGTGCGGCGCCTGCCCAACGGCAAGCTGCCCGACCGCAACGACTTCAGCACCTACAGCCACGACCTGCCGGGCCGCATGCAGGCCTGGAACGGCGCCGTCTCGGCCGCCCAACAACTGGCCGACGAGTTCGCGGAATGGCTGCTGCGGCCTGATCTGGGTCAAGTCTCGGCGCTGTGACTGGCGGCGTCCCGGGGGGAGACTGGGATAATTGGGGCCATGGATGCCTTTCTGACCGCCGCCCTCTACAAGTTTGTCGATCTGCCGGATTTTGTGGCCCAACGCGAGCCACTGCAGCGTTGCTGCGATGACAACGCCGTCAAGGGCACCTTGCTGCTGGCGCGCGAAGGTGTCAACGGCACCATCGCCGGCCCCGAAGCCGGGGTGCGCGCGGTGCTCGCGCACCTGCGTGCCATTCCGGGCCTGGCCAGCCTGACGCACAAGGAGTCTTGGTCCAGCAAACCGCCGTTCCTTCGCATGAAGGTGCGCTTGAAAAAAGAGATCGTGACGTTGCGGGTGCCGGAACTCGACCCCAACAAAACCGTGGGACAGTACGTCAAGCCACAGGACTGGAACGCCTTGCTGGCCGACCCCGATGTGGTGCTCATCGACACCCGCAACGACTACGAGGTCAAGATCGGCACGTTCAAGGGTGCCATCAACCCCGACATCAAGACCTTCACCGAGTTGCCGGCCTGGATCGACGCGCAGCCTGCGCTGCAGGGCGCCAAAAAACCCAAGGTGGCCATGTTCTGTACCGGTGGCATCCGCTGCGAAAAATCCACCGCCTTGATGAAGATGAAGGGCTTTGACGAGGTTTATCACCTGGAAGGCGGCATCCTCAAGTACCTGGAAGAGGTGCCGCCAGAGCAGAGCACCTGGGACGGCGAGTGTTTTGTGTTCGACGAGCGCGTGAGCGTGGGCCACGGCCTCAAGCCCGGCCCCTACGAACTTTGCCGCTCCTGCCGCTGGCCCTTGGGGCCGGAGGACAAGGCCTCCCCGCACTTTGTGAAAGGGGTGAGCTGCCCGCATTGTGTTGATCAGCGCACGCCGGAAGAAAAAGCCCGGCTGGCCGAACGCCAGCGCCAGGTGGAACTGGCCGAGGCGCGGGGCGAGAGGCATGTGGGCGCGGCCCTCACGCGCCAGCCGGGAGACGCCTCCGGCTGACGAGTCCCTGCCGCCTCAGCGCGAAATCTTGCGCTCAACGTTGACCACCACCCCCGCGCGGAAGGTGATGATGGTCAGGGTTTGCGGATCGCGGGGGTGGGGGAAGTAGGTCCAGGACTTTTCCTCCGGCAGCCCCCGCTGGTTGCGGATGTAGGCTTCGTGATCGGGTTTGCCGATGCGAAACACCACCTCACCCTCGGGCGTGCCGTTGCTGATCAAGCCGCGCTCTCGGGCATCAATGGCCCAGGCGGCCGACGCTGCCAGCGTGGCAATGCTCAGCATCAAGGCAGGAGCGAGTGGGTTCATAGAGCCTCCAGTGTCGGTCGGTTCATGCCACTCACATGGCTTCTTGCAACATGCTGCGGTATTCCTCGGCGCTGGCAATCCGGGGGTTCGTTTTGTGGCAATGGTCGGCCAGGGCACCTTCGATCACTTTGTCGAAGAGCGACTCGACAACACCCATGGCACGCAGGCCGCCGGGCAGGCCCAGGCGCGCGTTCATGTCGGCGATGGCAGCCGGGATGTCGCCGCCCGATGTCAAACCCATGGCCTGGGCCATGCGGTTCAGGCGGTCTTCGTTTCGTACCGTTTCGGCGCTGGCGTTGAAACGCACCACGGCGGGCAGGAACATGGCGTTCAAGGTGCCGTGGTGCAGGCGCGGGTTGACGCCACCCAGGCTGTGGCTCAGCGAGTGCACGCAGCCCAGGCCTTTCTGGAAAGCCATGGCGCCGTGCATGCTGGCCACCATCATGTTCATGCGGGCCTCCCGGTTGGCGCCGTCGCGTGTGGCGGCTTCGATGTGCGCCCAGCCACGGCGCAGGCCTTCCAGCGCAATGCCGTCGGCTGGCGGGTTGAAGGCCGGCGCCATGAAGGTTTCCATACAGTGGGCGATGGCGTCCATGCCGGTGGCGGCCGTCAGCATGGGCGGCAGGCCGAGCGTGAGTTCGGGGTCGAGCAGGGCGGTTTTGGGCACCAGATGCCAGCTGTGGAAACCCAGCTTGCGGCCATCGTCCACGATGAGGATGGCACCACGCGCCACTTCGCTGCCGGTGCCGGCGGTGGTGGGCACGGCGATCAGCGGTGGCACGCGGTCGGTGATCTTGGGCGAGCCGCCTTCGATGGTGGCGTAGGTTTTGAGCGGGCCTTCGTGGGCCACAGCGATGGCCACCCCCTTGGCGCAGTCGATGGCGCTGCCACCGCCCAGCGCAATCAGTCCGTCGCAGCCGTGGGCGCGGTAGACCTCGGCGGCGGCGCGCACGGCCGCCTCGGTGGGGTTGGAGGGGGTCTGGTCGAACACGGCGGTGGGCACGCCGGGCAGGGCGTCGAGCGCCTTGTGCAGGATGCCCACAGCTTTGACGCCCGCGTCGGTGACGATGAGTGGGCGGGTGATGCCTGTGCGGGCGCACTCGGCTGGCAGCAGCTGGACGGCGCCGAAGTCGATCTGGATGTTGGTGACGTAGAGTATGTTGGCCATGGTGTCTCCGGGTTCTGTGCGATTTTTACCTTCAATTTTTGTCACTATAAGCGGGCGGCCGAAGGGCCCATGACCGCAGGGTGACAGCTACCATGGCGGCCATGAACCATCCCCACAACCCGCGCGCGCTGCTGACCCCGCTGATGCGTGGCGTGATCGACCGCATGGCCCGCCTGGGCAGCACCCCCATGCACGCGCTGACCCCACAGCAAGCCCGCGCGCACTACGAAGCCGGTGCCGGTGTGCTGGACCTGGCGCCCCACAAGATGGCCCGCGACGAAGCCTTGCAAGTGCCCACCCGCGATGGCGCTCAGTTGCATGCGCGTCTGGTGGCACCTTCGCACGACGCCTTACCTGTGCTGCTCTACACCCACGGCGGTGGTTTCACCATCGGCAGCGTGGCCACCCACGACAGCCTGTGCCGCCACCTGGCCCACCTGGCGCACTGCGCGGTGGTGTCGCTGGACTACCGACTGGCGCCCGAACACAAGTTCCCCACCGCCGCCAACGATGCTTGGGACGCGCTGCAATGGGTCGCCCGGCAGGGCAGCGCCCTGGGCCTGGACACCACCCGCCTGGCTGTGGGGGGCGACAGCGCGGGCGGCACGCTGGCCGCCGTCAGCGCCATCGAAGCCCGCCAGGCGGGTTTGCCCCTGGCGCTGCAGCTGCTGTTCTACCCCGGCACCACCGGCCACCAGGACACGCCTTCGCACAAAACCTTTGCACATGGCTTTGTGCTGGAAGAGCCACACATCACCTACTTTTTCAACCAATACGTGCGCACGCCTGCCGACCGCGACGATTGGCGTTTTGCCCCGCTGTATGCCGACGACCTGGAGGGCGTTGCGCCCGCCTGGATAGGCTTGGCCGAATGCGACCCGCTGGTGGACGAAGGCGTGATGTACGCCGACAAGTTGCGCCTGGCCGGCGTGCCGGTGGACCTGGAGATCTACCGGGGCGTGGTGCACGAATTCATCAAGATGGGGCGGGCCATTCCTGAGGCGCAGCAGGCCCACAACGATGCGGCCCGGGCCTTGCGGCACGCCTTTGCCTGACGCTGGCGGCTAACGCACAGGCGCATCACCGGCGAGGTCGTCGTCGATGCGTGTGTCGCCAAACAGTGATTGACGGAAGTCCGTGTGTGTGGGGCCGTCGTCGCTCATGGCCCACAGGAACAGACGGTTCGCGGCCATGGGTTTGGCGAACAGAAATCCCTGCAACTCGTTGCAGCCCAACTGGCGCAGGATGTCGCGCTGGATGTCGGTTTCCACTCCTTCTGCAACCACCTTGAGGCGCAGCGCCTGCCCCAGCTTCACCACGGCGTCCACCACCGCGCGGGCGTCGTTGCTGAACTCCAAGTCTTTCACGAAGGCGGCGTCGATCTTGAGCTCTTCGGCCGGCAACTGGCGCAGGTAGGACAGGCTGGAGTAGCCGGTACCGAAATCGTCGATGGAAATGTGCACACCCACCTGTTCGAGCTTGTCAAAAAAGGCCTTGCTGCTGCTGTTGTTTTCCATGGCCACCGATTCGGTGATTTCGCAGGTCAGCAGCGTGGGGTTGACCTCGTGGCGCTTGAGGGCGGCATCGATGCGGTCGGCCAGGTCGTCTTGGCGCAACTGGTGTACCGACAGATTGATGGCCACGCGCATGCGCAGCCCGCCCTCGCGCCATTCGTGAATTTGCCGGCAAGCTGTGTCGATGACCCAGTCGCCGATGGCGCCGATCAGGCCAAAACGCTCGGCCACCGGAATGAAGGCGCCCGGGCTGATGAGTCCCTTGCTGGGGTGGTTCCAGCGGATCAGCGCCTCCGCGCCCGTGATCTGACCACTCGGGGCGTGAATTTTGGGTTGGAAGTAGAGCTCCAGCTCGTTGTCCTCAATGGCGCGGCGGAGGTCGCGGAGCAGCTCCATTTGCTCGCGCGAGTCGTGCAGCATGTGCGGCTCGAAAAAGCAGTAGGTTCCGCCCCCGGCCGCCTTGGCCGCGTGGGTGGCGGCATCCGCATGGGCCACCAGCACGGCCGCCGCGCCGTCGTCGGGGCAAATGGCGACCCCCACGGACGCCTGCACCGGCAACTCGCGGCCCAGCACGTCCATGGGCTGGCCGATGGCTTTGAGCAGGTGGCGCGCACGCTCGGCCAGTGACTCGCGAGCGCGCGTGCCCGCAATGAGCAGCAGGAACTGGTCGGCCCCCCAGCGGGCCACAAATTCGTTGCCGACGGCGGCCTCTTGCAGGCGGCGGCCCACGTTGTTGAGCAGCCAGTCGCCGCTTTGGTGGCCAAAGGATTCGTTGATGGGTTTGAAGCCGTCGATGTCGATGAACAGCAGCGCCAGGCCCGTGCCGTCCCGATCGCTGGCGATGGCCAGGTCCTTCAGTCGTTGCTCGAAGGCCTGTCGGTTGGGCAAACGCGTGAGCGGGTCGGTCAGCGATTCGCGCGCCACATCTCCACGCGCCTGCACCAGGGAGGCGCGCATGGCGGCGTCACGGCGGGCCACCACCAGGGTCATGAGCAGCAGGATGAGCGTCCCCAAACGGGCCAGCAAGCCCAAGGAGCTGAGGGCGAGGCCGCCGGCAGCCTCCGACGACGATAGGCCGGAGGGGGAGAGCGCGTTCAGCAGCTCCGCGTCGCCCAACCACAGGCCAGCGGCCAGAACCAGCGACGCCGACAGCCGCGCGGCGGTGTGCAGCCCCGGGGCACGGGGCTGCCAGGCCCCGAGCGCCAGCGCCAGCACAGCACACAAGCCCACCCAGCCACCCACCCAGGCCATCTCGCCGAGCGGCCAGCGGGAGGTCAGCTCGAAACCCGCCGCGCGCAAGGCCAGTGATTCACCGCTGACCAGCGCTAGGCCCAACAGCAAGGCTCCGAGTCCCAGCCTCAGGGCCGGCAGACCCAAGACCACCGACGCCCAGATGCCGCCGGCGGCCACCGCCACGCCCAACAGCCAGGCGGCCAGCAGCAAGCCCGTGTGGTAGTGGACCACGGCGGCCAGGGGCAGGCCCATGAGCCCATTGATGTGCAGCGACCACACGCCGGAGCCAAAGGCCAGCGCCGCGCCGGCCAACCATTGCCAACGGTCGGCCTCCGCGCTGTGCAACGACTCGGCCAGCCGCGCCCTGCACTCCAGCGTGACGTGGGCGCACAAAAAAGCCAGCAAACCGGGAAAGAGCCAAGCCAGCAGGTCGGAAGGGGGCGCGGTGGGCATGCACCCTCAGCATAACAATTTTTCACAATTCCACCTCCCCAAAGCTGGGGAGGTGGGAGCAGCCTGTGGGCAGCGCGCGACAGCTGGCGCGCCCTGGCTCAGGCGGGCCGATCGCGCTCGTCCATGTCGCGCACCAGCGCGCGCGCCTCGTCGCCTTCGGGAATAGCACGCCCGCTGTCGCGCCACTGCACCGCAGCTTTGAAGCCTTCGGTCTGCGCATAGCGGCGAAACCACAGCCCCTCCGGGTTGTGGCGGGTGATGCCATCGAACACCGTGGCCATCATCTGCGTCTGCTCCAGGCCGGCGGTCAGCATGGTTTGGTTGACCACCATCTTGTGCATGGCCAGGTGGCCGCGTGGCACACCGGCCATGCGCTCGGCCAGCTTGAAGGTCTCGGCGTCCAGCTGCTCGGCTGGCACGGCCAGGTTGGCCAGGCCCCATTCCGCGGCTTGGCGGCCACTGAGCAGGTCGCCGGTAAACATAAGTTGCTTGGCCCGCGCCGGCCCCAGGCGAAAGCTCCACATGGCGGTGGTGGGGCAGCCCCACACCCGGGTAGGCATGTAGCCGATGCGGGCGTCCTCTGCCATCACGAGCAGATCGCAACACAGGGCAATGTCGCTGCCGCCAGCCACGGCCGCGCCATGCACCTGGGCGATGGTGGGCTTGGGACTGCGCCACAGGCTCATGAAGTCTTCGGTGTTGCGCTTCATGTAGGCGTAGTCGACCATCGGGTCCCAGGGCGTCTTTTCCTGTTGGCAGGGGTGCTCGATATGGCTCTGGGCCGTGTCGGCCAGGTCGTAGCCGCCACAAAAGCCCTTGCCCGCGCCACTCACCACGATCACATGTACCTCGTCGTCGGCGTTGGCCCATTCCACGGCAGCGCGGATGTCGCGCGGGGTGTCGTCGGTGATGGCGTTCAGCCGCTCGGGCCGGTTGAGCAGCAGGCGGGCGATGCGCGGATTGCGCGGGTCTTTGGTGATGGTGAGCGTCTTGAATTCGGGCACGGTGTCTCCTGGTCGTTGTTCCAAAATCATAGGCATGCCCTTGTGATGTGGCAGGCCAACAGGCGACAGTGCCCGCAAAAACACCCCGCCCACTTAAAATCACGGGTTATCCCCCAGGTCCTACATGAACGCCCCCGTCGACGTTTCCTTTTTCGCGCGCGCCGCCAAGCCCATCACCAGCTACCGCCCGTACTGGGCCAAACGCTTTGGCAACGCGCCTTTCCTGCCCATGAGCCGCGCCGAGATGGAGCGCCTGGGCTGGGATTCGTGCGACATCATTTTGGTCACGGGCGACGCCTACGTGGACCACCCGAGCTTCGG
The DNA here is from genome assembly GCA_036279795.1 of Burkholderiaceae bacterium. Taxonomy (GTDB): domain Bacteria; phylum Pseudomonadota; class Gammaproteobacteria; order Burkholderiales; family Burkholderiaceae_C; genus Hydrogenophaga. The sequence continues at coordinate 28,282 of DASUIK010000143.1, forward strand.
CATGGCGGTGGTGGGCCGGGTGCTGGAGGCGCAGGGTTTCCGCGTCGGCATCATTGCCCAGCCCGACTGGCAAAGTGCCGAACCCTTCAAGGCCCTCGGCAAGCCCAATCTGTTTTGGGGCGTGACGGCGGGGAACATGGATTCCATGATCAACCGCTACACGGCCGACCGCAAAATCCGCAGCGACGACGCCTACACCCCCGGCGATGTGGGCGGGAAACGCCCTGACCGCGCCGCCATCGTGTACAGCCAGCGCTGCCGCGAGGCCTACAAGGATGTGCCCATCATTTTGGGTGGCATCGAAGGCAGCCTGCGCCGCATCGCCCACTACGATTACTGGAGCGACAAGGTGCGCCGCTCCATCGTGGTGGACAGCAAGTGTGACTTGCTGCTCTACGGCAACGCCGAGCGCGCCCTGGTGGAGGTGGCCCATCGCCTGGCCGCCCGCGAGCCGGTGGAGGCCATCACCGACGTGCGCGGCACCGCTTTCGTGCGCCAGCACTCGACGGAAGGTTGGTTCGAAATCGACTCCACCGAGGTGGACCAGCCTGGACGCGTGGACGATCACATCAACCCCTACATGACCACCGCCGAACAGGCGCAGGCCAAGGGGCAGACCTGCGCGAAAGAGGAGGGCGAGGAACCGAACCCAGGCATACAACCCCTGGTCTTTCAGCCCCGGCACAAAACCCCGCGCGAGCGCACCGTCATCCGCCTGCCCAGCTACGAGCAGGTGAAAAGCGACAACGTGCTCTACGCCCATGCCAACCGTGTGCTGCACGTAGAGGCCAACCCAGGCAACGCGCGTGCCCTGGTGCAGGCCCATGGCGAAGGCACGACCGCGCGCGATGTGTGGATCAACCCGCCGCCCATTCCGCTGACCACGGCTGAGATGGACCACGTGTTCGACCTGCCCTACGCCCGCAGCCCCCACCCGACCTACGCCGATGAACACGGCCGGCACGATGGTGCGACCAAGATCCCCGCCTGGGAGATGATCCGCTTCAGCGTGAACATCATGCGTGGCTGTTTTGGCGGCTGCACCTTCTGCTCCATTACCGAGCACGAAGGCCGCATCATCCAGAGCCGCAGCGAAGAATCCATCATCAAAGAGGTGGAGGACATCCGCGACAAGGTCGAAGGCTTCACCGGCGTCATCTCCGACCTCGGCGGCCCCACCGCCAACATGTACCGCCTGGGTTGCAAGAGCCCCGAGATCGAGGCCGCCTGCCGCAAGCCCAGCTGCGTCTACCCCGGCATCTGCCAGAACCTCACCACCAACCACGACCCGCTGATCAAGATCTACCGCCGCGCGCGGGCGCTCAAGGGCATCAAGAAAATCCTGATCGGCTCCGGCCTGCGTTACGACCTGGCCGTCAAGAGCCCCGAGTATGTGAAGGAACTGGTGCAGCACCACGTCGGCGGCTACCTGAAAATCGCGCCCGAGCACACCGAAAGTGGGCCGCTCTCCAAGATGATGAAGCCCGGCATCGGCAGCTACGACAAGTTCAAGCAGCTGTTCGAGAAGTACAGCGAAGAGGCCGGCAAGAAGCAGTTCCTCATCCCTTACTTCATCGCGGCCCACCCTGGCACCAGCGACGAGGACATGATGAACTTGGCGCTGTGGCTCAAGCGCAATGGCTTCCGTGCCGACCAGGTGCAGACCTTCTACCCCAGCCCCATGGCCACCGCCACGGCCATGTACCACTCGGGCCTCAACCCGCTCAAGGGCATACACCGCGACGACCGGGGCGAGAAGGTGGACATCGTGCGTGGCGAAAAACGCCGCCGTCTGCACAAGGCCTTTCTGCGCTACCACGACCCCAACAACTGGCCACTGCTGCGTGAGGCCCTCAAGGCCATGGGCCGCGCCGACCTGATTGGCAACGGCAAACATCACCTCATCCCCACCTTCCAGCCACTCACCGATGGCAGTTACCAAAGTGCGCGGCGAAAGAATTCGACGCCTGGGGGGAAGGTCGCTGCGTCTGCGCCTGTGAAAGGCCGCGTGCTGACGCAGCACACGGGCTTGCCGCCGAGGGCGGGGGTGAAGGGCAAACCGAAAGGGCGGTAGCCGGCGCGAGAACTCGGTCGGCCAGCGCGCGGTGACGGGATGTGTCAGCGGGCGGTTTTGAGGGATTTCCCTGGACACATGGCGAGCATGGCGTCCACCACCTCACGCATCCGAAAGGGCAAGGACAAGGTCCGCTTCACATCCAGTTCGGCCAGTTGCTCGATCACGCGCCGTTCACCCGGGTGAACCAGCGCGACCACGGTGATGTTGGGAGGGCACTGCATCTGACCCATGCGGATCAAGGTCAGCAGTTCGATGCTGGCGCGGGGGTCTTCGATGGACATCAGGATGCCGTCAAACGAACGTTGCGTGAGCCAGCCCTGGGCTGTGCTCAATTGACTGGTCTGGTGAATCTGTGCCAAGTCAAGCTGTCGCGCCACAGAGGCGATGATGCTGCGCACCACGGAACTTGGCTCGATCAGCAGCAGCTGGTGACCACGTTCTGCACTGCTCATTGGGGGCTCTCCCGGTTCATCAGCTCGTCCGTCACCAAGTCGCGCAACGCCGCCAACCGGTCGGGTTCATCGTGGGGGACGGGTGCGGGTAACACGTGTGTTAAATGTCAAGAATACTTGGGATTCTAGAGGTGGGGGCTCCCGGCTGGCTTACGAGGATGAACCCAACCATTGCGATGGCGCCCATTCGGCCTCAAGCCCTGCGCCGACCCTGCCAACCCCCTGCGGGCAACCGAACCAGGTTCAGCAAATTCGCAGCCAAGATCAGCGCGATGCCGAGCAGTGTGAACAGGTCCAAGCCTTCCTTGTACATCAGCCAGCCCACCAGCGCCGTCAGGGGAACGCGCAGAAAGTCCATGGGCACCACCACGGTGGCGTCGGCGTGCTGCATGGCGCGGGCAAAACAGTAGTGCGAGTAGGTGCCGCAGAAGGCAATCACCACCACCCAGCCCCAGACCTGTGCTGAAGGCCATTGCCACGCCAGCAGCGCGGGCACCAGTCCGATGGCGCTTTGCACCACCAGCATCCAAAAGCTGATGGTCACCGCCGCATCGGTGCGGGTGAGCGATTTCACCAGCACCACCGACACCGCAAAACCCAAGGCCGCCGCCAGCGCAATCATCTGACCGACGTTCACTTCGCCGCCGCTGGGCCGCACGATGACCGCCACACCCACCAGCCCCAACAGCACAGCCACCCATTTGAGGCCGCTCATGCGCTCGCCCAGAAATAAGACAGCCAGTGCAGCCGACCAGATGGGCATGGTGAACTCGATGGACACCACATGCGCCAGCGGGATCATGGTGAGCGCCACGAACCAGCCGTACTGCGCGGCGTAGTGCACCGCATTGCGCGCGGTGTGCTGACGCAGCCGCGCGGTTTTGACGGCAGTCAAGCCACCGGCGGCGTGCACCAGCGGCCAGAGCATCGCCATGCCGATGACCGAGCGCATCAACATGATCTGGAAGACCGAGAGTTCGCGTGTGGCCTCGCGCCCGGCGACGGCGATCACCACCATCAGTGTCAGCCACCCGGCCATCCAGACGGCGGCGCGGGCAATGGAAGGGGCAGGGGAGCGTTGCATCCGGGTGAGCATAGCGGATGGGTCTCCGCGCGTTTTCCCTGCAAGGGGCGGGCGGTGCTCAGCTCACGCATTCCACCCGGTTGCGACCCTTCTGTTTGGCCGCGTACAGCCGCTGGTCCACCGCCTGAATGAACGCGCTCGCCGTGCCGCCAGCCGCTGGCACGGTGGTGCCCACCCCCAGGCTGAGGGTGACACATTGCCGGTGGAGCGAGTCTTTGTGCGGGATGGCAAGTTTGTCGATCAGTCGCTGGCAGCGTTCGGCCACGCGGCGGGCGCCTTGGGCGTCGGTGTCGGGCAGCAGGATGACAAACTCCTCGCCGCCGAAGCGGGCCACCACGTCGCGTGGGCCCACGGCGGCCAGAGTGAGCGTCTGGGCGATGTCGGTGAGGCAGCGGTCACCCTGCAGGTGGCCGTGCAGGTCGTTGTACTGTTTGAACAGGTCCACGTCGAGCAGGATGAGCGAGAGTGGCTGCTGGCTGGCGCGCGCTTGCTCCCATTCGCGCTCCAGGCTGGTGTCGAAGAGCCGGCGGTTGGCGATGCCTGTCAGGCCGTCTTTGAAGGACAGTGCTTCGAGTTCTTTCTGCAGCGCCTGCAGCTTCTCTTCCGTGCGTTTGCGCTCGCTGATGTCGAACATGAAGCCCACCAGCGATTCGACTTCGCCCTGTGCGTTGCGCACCACGTGCACCACATCGCGTATCCACACGTAGCCGTTGTCCTTGGTGAGTGCGCGGTAGTCGGCCTCGTGGTCAATGCCACATTGCGACTGCGAGACACAGAAGTTGACGACCTTTTCTCGGTCGTCCGGGTGCATGCGTTCGGCCCAGTCGTTCGCGCTCACCCAACTGGCCTGGCTCCAGCCCAGCAGCTGCTCGATCTGCGGACCGATGTAGGCGAAGGTCATCGTGGCCCAGTCGATCTTCCAGGGGATGGCTTTGGTGGATTCGAGCAGGGTTTTGTAGACGGCGCTGTCGCTGGTGAGGTCACTGTCGTCCGACATGGGGAGCTTGTTTTTTGGGGAGGGCAAGAATGGCCGCCGTGCCACGGCCTTGCGCCGAATGATGACACAGTGGCGTGTCAGAATTCCCTCATGCCACCTGTGATGCAAGCTTCCTTCGCCGCCCGCGCCCTGCTGCTGCTGTTGTTGTTGGCGGGCGTGTATTTCTTCCGTGGTTTTTTGGTGCCGGTGCTCGCCGCGCTCATCATCGGTTTTGCCAGTTGGCCCTTGTACGAGCGGTTGGTGCGGGCTTGCAAGGGCAACACCACCTGGTCGGCCAGCGTGGCCCTGGTGGTGGTGGTGGCGGTGCTGGTGGTGCCCTTGGGCTTGGCCCTGCACTACGCGGTGCGCGAGGCCATGGTGTTCGTGCGCTGGCTGGTCGAGGCCAACCGCTTTGGCGCGCCCGTTCCGGCCTGGATCGCGGCTCTGCCTTGGGTGGGCGAGGCGCTTGCCGAATACTGGGGCGAGAACTTCACCAAACCCCATGCCATAGGCGAGTGGGTACAGATCGTCAGCGGGCAGCACCTGGGCAACATCTCACGCACGCTGCTGGCGGCAGGTGGCGACGTGGCTTCGCTGCTGCTGCTGGTGCTGTTCATGCTCATCACGCTGTTCTTCGTCTACAAGGACGGCCTGCGCATGAGCGCGCAGCTGGACCGCGTGGGTGAGCACCTGTTGCCGGGGCGTTGGCAGCGGTTTTCGCGGGTGGTGCCCGCCACCGTGAGCGCCACCGTCACGGGCATGGGCCTGATTGCGCTGGGCGAGGGCGTGGTGCTGGGCGTGGCCTACTGGGTGGCGGGTGTGCCTTCGCCGGTGCTGCTGGGGGTGATCACGGGTTTCATGGCCATGATCCCGGGCGGCGCCCCGCTGTCGTTCACCCTCGTGTCGCTCTACCTCGTCGGCTCCGGCGAGGCCATCGCGGGCATCGCCTTGTTTGCTTGGGGAACCATCGAACTGTTCATCGTGGACAAGACCTTGCGCCCCCGTCTGGTGGGCGGCCCGATCAAGCTGCCTTTTTTGCCCACTTTTTTTGGTCTGGTGGGGGGCGTTACCACCATGGGGCTGGTGGGTTTGTTTGTGGGGCCCGTGCTGATGGCGCTGCTGGTGGGCATCTGGCGCGAATGGGTGCTCAGCCTGCACCCTGCCGGTGAGACGCCACCGCCGCGCACCTGAGGGTAATTGGGGAGGCGGGCGCGCCACAGTTGGCGCGGTGAGCCGCTGCAATTGTTTTACATTGACCGGCATCGACACCGGTGACCCGAATGTCCCGAACCAAGGAGGCCCCGTGACCCAGCTGTCCCCATCTTTGTTCTCATCCTGGCGCCAGAGCCTGTCCACCCGCTTGCTGCTGCTGTTGGCCGGTGTGGCGACGCTGTTGTTGCTCACCGTGGCCCTGCTGGGCTGGTTCACCTTTCTCAGCGCGCGTGAGCGGGCTTTGGGCGAGATGCGCGACGGCACGGCGGCGGTGACGTCGATGATGGAACAGGTGGACGAGGCCGGGCGGGTGTCTGCGACGCAGTCGTTCCCCTTGTTGGCCGATCAACTCGCGGCCGTGCTGTTCAGCCTGGAAGACGTCGGAGGCAAGCCCCGGCTCATGTGGGGTGGGGTGGACATGGCCGGCAACGAGAGCGCGGTTGACCAATTTCAGCGCCAGACCGGTGGCGTGGCCACGGTCTTCATGCGCGACGGGGACGACTTCCGCCGCGTGACCACCAGCCTCAAAAAAGAAGACGGCAGCCGCGCCGTGGGCACGTTGCTCGACCGCAAGCACCCCGCCTATCCCCTGATGGTGGAGGGCAAGCCTTACATCGGCCGTGCCGTGCTGTTTGGCAAGACCTACATGACCAAGTACGAGCCCGTGGTGAACAACGGGCGCACCATCGCCATCCTTTTCATCGGGCATGACATGAGTGAGCAGTTCACCTCCCTGGGCAAAACCATGGCCTTGTTCGCGCGCGAACACAACCGCATGTTCGCGGTGGACCTGGGCAGTGGGCAGGTGTTTGGCCAGTCGGGCAACGCCAAGTTCGACGCGGACAGCAGCGTGTTGGCGGCTTTGCGCGAGGGGGGCAAGTCGGGCCAGGGACAGGGCACGATGCTGGCCATGTCGCTGCCGGAGGTGGGGCTGCCACAGAACGACGTCAACCTGGCGTGGAGCCATTTCCCGCGCTGGAACTGGATGGTCGTCAAGGCCGAACGCGACAGCGACAGCACCGCACTGGCGCGTCGGGGCGTGGCCACGTTGCTGGGGGTGGTGTTTCTTGGCTTGCTGAGTGCGGGGGCGCTGGTGGCCTACGCCATCCGCCGCATGGTCACACGACCCTTGCAACAGGCGCTCACCGCCGCAGAAAACCTCGCCCGCAACGACCTGAGCCAGGCCTTGGCACCCAGCAGCCAGGACGAAGTGGGCCGGGTGCTCAGCGCGCTGGAGACGGTGCGCCAGCACTGGGTGGGAAGTCTCACGCAAATACGCGAGGTGGCGGGCGGCCTGGGTACGGCCAGCAGTGAAATCGCCAGTGGCAATCACGACCTAAGCGCCCGCACCGAGGCCGCGGCCAGCAGCCTGGAAGAAACCGCCAGCAGCATGGAGGAGCTGACCGCGACTGTGCGGCAGAGCGCCGATGCCGCACAGCAGGCCAACCAGTTGGCCGCCAGTGCCGCCAGCGTGGCCCACCAGGGGGGGCAGGTGGTGGGTGAGGTGGTGACCACCATGGATGAAATCAACCAGGCCAGCCGGCGCATCGCCGACATCATTGGCGTGATCGATGGCATTGCGTTTCAGACCAATATCCTCGCGCTCAACGCCGCGGTGGAGGCGGCCCGGGCTGGCGAGCAGGGCCGGGGTTTTGCCGTGGTGGCAGGCGAGGTGCGCAACCTGGCCCAACGCAGCGCCCAGGCGGCCCGCGAAATCAAAGACCTCATCAACAACAGCGTGTCCAAGGTGCAGACCGGCAGCGAACTGGTGCAGCAGGCCGGCAGCACCATGGCCGAGATCGTGGGCAGCGTGCAGCGGGTGAGCGACATCATTGCCGAAATACGTGCGGCCACCACCGAGCAAAGCGATGGCATCGCCCAAATCAACACCGCCGTCAACCAGCTCGACCAGATGACCCAGCAGAACGCGGCCCTGGTGGAACAAAGCGCCGCCGCCGCCAGCAGCATGCAGGAGCAGACGGGGCGGCTTGACGAGGTGCTCTCCGGCTTTCGCCTGCGTTGACGCTCAACTGGCGAGGGCGCGTTCGCGTATCGCCGGGAAGTCTGCCGGCAAGGGGTGCAGGTTCAGCCGCTGGCCGGCCTTGACGATCTGGCTTGGGATATCGTGGCCCACCAGTTCCGGCAGGCGGCGGGCAGCGTCCAGCAGGCGGCCGAGGTCCACCCCGGTGTCGTAACCCATGAGCTGCAGCGCGTGCACGATTTCCTCGCTGCACACGTTGCCGGTGGCGCCCGGCGCATACGGGCAGCCGCCTAAGCCGCCCAGCGAGGCGTCAAAACGGTCGGCGCCGGCGTCAATTGCTGCCAGCACGTTGGCCAGCCCCATGCCGCGGGTGTTGTGGAAGTGCAGGGTCAGCTCAAGGTCGGGCCAGCGGGCGCGAAAGGCCTGGGTCAACGCGAACACCTGGCCGGGGTAGGCCATACCGGTGGTGTCGCACAGCGTCAGGCCATGCACACCCAAACCTTCCACCAGGCGGGCACACCAGTCCATCACCTCGGGTGCTGGCACGTCGCCTTCCATGGGGCAGCCGAAGCTGCACGACAGCGAGGCATTGATGGCCACCCCTGCCGCGTGCCCGGCGCGGGCCACCTGGGTCAACGCAGCCAGTGACTGTTCGCGTGTCATGCGCAGGTTGCACAGGTTGTGGCTTTCGCTGGCCGACATCACGAGGTTGAGCTCGTCGGCTCGCGATTCGATGGCGCGTTCGGCACCGCGCACATTGGGCACCAGCGCGCTGTAGACCACGCCCGGACGGCGCCGGATTTCCCGCATCACCACCTCGGCGTCGCGCAGGGCGGGAATGGCCTTGGGTGACACAAAGGCGGTCACTTCGATCTTGGAGAGGCCGGCGTCCGACAAAGCGTCTACCAGCGCGATCTTGTCGGCGGTGGGCACGAAGGCCTCCTCCACCTGAAGGCCATCGCGTGTGCCCACCTCTTGCATGTGGATGCGCTGCCCTTGCCTTTGCCAGACACGGTTCCCGCCGCTCATGCCACCACCCCACGTGAGCGCAGCTCGGCAATCGCTGTGCCGTCCAGCCCCAGGCTGGCGAGTACGCTGTCGGTGTCGTCGCCCAGGCGCGGCGCGGCGCTGCGCACGCTGCCCGGTGTGCCCATCAGCTTGGGCACCACACCGGGCACGTCCATCTCGTGGCCGTCGCGCGTGGTTTGCCTGAGGATCATGTCGCGCGCCCGGTAGTGCGGGTCCTCCACGATGTCTTTGGCGGTGTAGACCCGCCCCACAGGCACCTTGGCTTCGTTCAGCCGTTGCAGCACCTCGTTCACGCTGCGCGATTGTGTCCATGCGCCGATGGCCTGGTCGATTTCGTCCACTCGGCGCACCCGCCCAGCGTTGTCGGCCAGGGTCGGGTCCTGCCCCAGGTCGTCACGGCCTATCGCAGTCATCAGGCGTTTGAAGATGCTGTCGCCGTTGCCCGCCACCAGCACCACGCCGTCGGCGCAACGGTAGGCGTTGGAGGGTGCGATGCCGGGCAGCGCCGAGCCCGCTGGCTCACGCACGGCGCCGAACACGCTGTATTCGGGCACCAGGCTTTCCATCACGTTGAACACCGCCTCGTGCAGGGCAACGTCGATCACCTGACCTTGTCCGCCGTTCACCTTGCGGTGGTAGAGCGCCGTCAACACGCCGATCGTGCCGTGCAGTGCGGCCAGGGTGTCGCCGATGGAAATGCCGCAGCGAACCGGCACGCGGCCGGGCTCGCCGGTGAGGTGGCGCAGGCCGCCCATGGCCTCGCCGATGGCGCCAAAACCGGGCAGGTCGCGGTAGGGGCCGGTCTGGCCGTAGCCCGAGATGCGCAGCATGATGAGGCCGGGGTTGTCACGCGCCAGCGTTTCGTAGTCCATGCCCCAGCCCTCAAGCGTGCCTGGCCGGAAGTTCTCGACCAGCACATCGGCCTGCGCGATCAGGCGCCGGGCAATGTCCTGGCCCTCGGCCTGTCGCAGGTCCAGCGCGATGGACTGCTTGTTGCGCGACTGCACCTGCCACCAGACGGAGGTGCCGTCTTGCACCAGGCGCCAGTTGCGCAGCGGGTCGCCGCTGCCGGGGGCCTCGATCTTGATGACCTCTGCGCCGAAGTCGCCCAGGGTCTTGCCCACAAAGGGGCCGGCAATGAGCTGGCCCATTTCGATGACGCGCAGGCCGGCCAGTGCGCCGGGGCTCAGGTTAGGCAGGTTCATGGGGGTGTTCAGTCGATGGTGGCGCCCGAGGCCTTGACGATCTTGGCCCAGCGTGGCAAATCGTCGCGCACCAGGGTGGCGAACTGTTCGGGGCTCGATTTGAAGGGTTCGCAGCCCACGCCGGCCAGTCGCTCCTGGACATCTTTCGATTCGAGCGCGCGGGCGATGTCGGCGTTGAGTTTGGCCACGATGGCCTTGGGTGTGCCGGCAGGGGCAAACAGCCCATACCAGGGGGTGGCACCGAAGCCGGGCACGCTCTCGCCGATGGTGGGCGAGTCGGGCAGGGCGGCCACGCGCTTGGGGTTGACCACGCCCAACACCTTGATCTTGCCACTGCGAATGAATGCGATGGACGAAGGCAGGCTTTGCACCGACACCTGCACCTGTCCGGCCACCAGGTCGGTCACAGCGGCGGCCGAGCCTTTGTAAGGCACGTGCACGAGTTCGATGCCCGTGGCCTTGCCCAGCATCTCACCGATCAGGTGGTTGAGGGTGCCGTTGCCGGCCGAGCCGATGTTGATGGTGCCCGGCTTTTGTTTGGCCTGGGCCACCAGTTCGTTGACGCTGTTGGCGGCAAAGCCGGTGTTGGCCACCAGCACATAGCCGGCGGTGGCCACCGGGCCGATGGGTTCGAAGTCCTTGATGGGGTCAAAGCCCGTGCTTTTGTAGAGCGACGGGTTGATGACCATGGCGCTGTCGGCGGTCAGCATCAGCGTGTAACCGTCGGGCCGGGCCTTGGCGGCCATGGCGGTGCCCACGTTGCCGCCCGCGCCCGTGCGGTTGTCCACGATGAAGGACTGGCCGGTCAGCTCGGTCAGCTTTTGCGCAATCACGCGGGCAATGGCATCGTTGGCCCCGCCGGCTGCCTGCGGCACGATGATGGTGACGGGGCGGCTGGGGTAGGGGTCCTGGGCCAGGGCGGCCAGGGGCGAAAACGCCAGGGCAACGGCGGCGGCCAGTGGCATCTGAATCAGGGCGCGGCGGGTGGTGGTCATGCAATGTCTCCTTCTGTGGGTTGGGGCACGGACCGCAGTCTAGGCAGGCTGGTCTCGCCACGGAATGACAAACACGGCAATCGAGCTTTCGCAGATGGCGAAAGCTCAGGCACCCGCGGTGGGTGCCGTCAGGTGCTCCAGCAGCGTGCGCACGGGCCGGGCCAGGGCGTCGGGGTCGCGCAGACCCAGCAACAGTTGCCGTTGGGTCCAGTCTTCGGCGATGTCGATCTGGCGCAGCCCCAGCGCCTTGACCAGCGGCCGCACCGCCTTGGCTGGCAACACCGCGATGCCCAAGCCGGCGGCCACCATCTGGCACATGGCGTCGAAACTGCGCACGTGGATGCGCACCCGCAGCGCGATGCCGTGCCGGCGGCTCTCCAGCTGCAGCCGCTGTGCCAGCGAAGTGGCCTGCGACAGGCTCACGAAGTCGTAGGCGGCGGCGTCTTCAAAACGCACCTGGCGCTTGCGCGCCAGCGGGTGCCCGGCGGGCACCACCAGCACCAACTGGTCTTGCCGGTAGGGCAGGGTGTGCAAACCCAGTTCGGGCGTGCGTTCGGCAAAAATGCCCAGGTCGGCCCGGCCGTCCAGCACCGCCAGCACGGCCTCGTGGCTGTCGGCTTCGTGCAGCTCAATGCGTATGCCCGGCTGGGCGGCGGCAAACGTGGCCAGATCGCTGGGCAAAAACTGTGTGACCGCCGAC